>JAIOIM010000440.1 GCA_019912505.1 Ignavibacteriaceae bacterium | reverse complement strand
CTTTAAATCGTTCGATAATTTGATAAAAGAAGGTTACATGAAAGATGCAATTGAGAAAGATGATAAACTGAAAAATGAATGATAGTATTTTGAGTTTGAAAAAAAGCAATTTGACATCTTGACTTATTAATATTTTTTTCGTAATACTGTAACAAAAATTACAGAAAATCTTATTTATGAAAACAAAGTTTCAAATTAACGCCGAGAGGTTAACCGAAATTTTCCTTGAAACAATCAAAATAGATTCCCTTTCCGGCAACGAAAAACCGCTCGCAAACTACATCTGCGCTTTCCTATCCTCTTACAAAGACATAAATATAAACGAAGATAATTCATACAAATACTCTAACAGCAACACAGGTAATTTGATTATTAAAGTTGGTAACGGCGGCAAGGTTGTTATGCTTTCTCACATGGACACAGCTCGCCCGACAAAAGGTGTACAGCCAATAGTTAATACCGAAAAAATTACCTCCGATGGAAATACTGTGCTCGGTGTGGACAATCGTGTCGGCGTTTCTGTTTTACTTTACACACTGGAAAAACATTTATCAAACGGAGGCGGAAAAAATTTTACAGTAGCTTTTACAACCTGCGAAGAAACAACTCTTCTTGGGTCAAAAAATATTGAACTTGACAAAAAAATAACAAAAGGATTTATCTTCGATTCGGCATTCAGACCTGGAAGTTTTATAAACAACGCTTGCGGAGCGATGAGTTTTGAAGTTGAAATAAACGGAAAAGCATCTCACTCAGGCATATCACCTGAAAAAGGAATTAACTCAATAAAAATTGCATCCGATGCTATCAGCAATTTACAAACCGGGAGAATAGATGATGAGACAACTATAAACTTCGGCAAAATAGTAGGCGGTAGTGCGGTAAATGTTGTGCCTGAAAAGACTGTGATTATAGGTGAAGTTCGATCTTTCGATTTGGACAAAATTAAAACCGAGTTAGAAAAAATCAAAAAGAGTTTTGAGAAGGCTGCAAATAATTTCGGAGGCTCTATTATTTTTAAGTCAAGTTGGGATTTTCACCCATACCAGCTAAATGAGTTTTCGGATGTCTACAAAACAGTTGTAGCTGTTTTGACAAAAGCAGGTTTACAGCCGGACGCGAAAATCTCTTTGGGCGGCAGTGATGCCAACTCGCTTAATGGGAATGGAATACCATCAGTAAATCTCGGTATCGGTGCCCAAAACCCTCATGCCAATGATGAATTTGTATTAATTGAAGACTTAATTAAAGCGGCAGAAATTGCTCATAACCTTGTGGAGATGGAGGGATGATGGAAAAAATAATAGCATCAATCATTCTGATTTTATTTTCGTTCAATACAAACGCTCAACCGAAAGGCACATTATTCATAATCGGCGGCGGAAATCGCTCTGATGAGTTAATGAAAAATTTAGTAGAACTTGCCGGGGGTACAGAAGGCAAAGTAATCGTTGTTCCAAATGCGAGTGGTGATAAAATTGAAACCGCTGATTATCTTGTAAAGGAAATTAACAAGCTTGGATTTAACGATACCGAATTTCTTTTATTTGATATTGAAACAGCCGATGCGGATTCTAACTTATTAAAAGTTGAGGATGCTCAAATAGTATATTTTTCCGGTGGAGACCAAAGTCGGTTAACTGCTGATTTGCTTGGCACAAAACTTTTTGAAAAAATTAAACAGGTTTACAGCAAGGGGGGAATAATAAGCGGAACAAGCGCCGGGGCGGCAGTGATGAGCCACATTATGATTACCGGCGATGAACTTATTCAAACCGACTCGTTAAACTCGTATAATACTATACAGAGAAAAAATATCAAAACAACATCCGGCTTTGGGTTTATTGACGGTGCCGTAATCGATCAGCATTTTATAAAGAGAAAAAGAAATAACAGGTTGATTAGTGTGATTCTTGAAAACCCGCAGCAGCTCGGTATCGGAATTGACGAGTCGACAGCAATAATAGTTTACCCGGATGATACTTTTAAGGTTATAGGGGATAACCAGGTAATAGTATACGATGCAAAAGATGCAGTTGTAAAAGCTAAAGCCGATTCAAACCTATTAGCAGCTTCCGGAATAAAAATGAATATTTTATTTGACGGTGATAAATTTGATATAAAAAACCGGACAGTAATTAAATGAAATTATCAAAATTAAAAGCCCCTAATACTTTTGTAATAATCAGTTCGCTTCTTGTACTTACCGCCGCATTAACATGGATTATTCCGAGCGGCGAATTCCAACGTACAGAGTTGCACGGCAGAGAAGTGGTAGTTGAAGGATCTTTTAATTATGTACAGAGTAACCCCCAATCAATTGGTGATCTTCTTGATGCCCCTATAAGGGGGTTCCAGGATGCGGCAATGATTATCGGATTCGTTTTCATTGTCGGTGGTGCTTTTGGAGTTTTTCAAAAAACAAATGCGGTAAATTCGGCAATTATCGGGATAGCAAAGGCGCATAAAAGCTCAAAATTTCTTCAACTATTTTTAATACCTATTCTCATTACCATGTTTTCATTGGCTGGTGCAGTTTTCGGTATGGGGGAAGAAGTAATTCCTTTTATATTGGTTTTTATTCCACTGTTATTGATGCTTGGATACGATTCAATCGTAGGTATCGCTATTCCTTTTGTTGGTGCGGGAGCTGGTTTTGCAGGTGCATTTTTAAACCCGTTTACAATTGGTATAGCTCAGGATATTGCAGGACTTCAGCTTTTTTCTGGTTTGCCGTACAGATTTTTTGTTTGGGTTTGCACAACTATAGTTACTATTCTTTTTATTCAGTATTATGCAAAAAAAGTAAAAACAAATCCTGCCATCAGCCCCACTTACCAAAAAGATTTAGAACGCCGAAAAAAAATTAACCATGATGATATAAGCAAACATGATGGCTTATCAGGCGTTCATAAACGTGTCCTTTATCTTTTTCTTCTCGGGCTTGTTATATTAATTGTTGGCGTTCTTGAGTTTCAATGGTTCATAGAGGAAATATCGGCAGTGTTTTTGGTTACTGGTATAGTGGTTGGTATTGCCGGTAAACTTAGTTTAAATGAAATAACCGATTCGTTTATTATGGGGGCAAAAGATTTAATAGCCACAGCATTAGTAATAGCTTTGGCGCGGGGTATTTTAATTATCTCTCAAGATGGAAAAATAATTGATACAATTTTATACAGTTTATCTGCACCAATATCGGCACTTCACCCGATAGTTTCAGCGCAGGCAATGTTTTTTGTTCAATCAATCTTAAACTTTTTTGTTCCTTCCGGAAGCGGACAGGCTGTATTAACAATGCCCATAATGGCACCGCTTGCAGATTTAGTGGGGGTAACCAGACAAACAGCGGTTCTTGCTTTTCAATTCGGGGACGGCTTCAGCAATATGATTATACCAACATCTGCCGTTACAATGGGCGTTCTTTCCATTGCTGATGTACCATGGGAAAAATGGGCAAGATGGATTCTTCCACTTGAAATAATATTTTTTGTATTGGGTTTACTATTATTAATTCCACCCTATTTAATCGGGTGGCAATGAGATTCATTTAATTTACGGAGGTTCTATGAAAAATGTTCTTTACAAATTGATAATGCTTTTATCAATCGTTTTGTTATTACAGATTGATGTAGGTGCGCAAGAGTTTGAAAACGGCGAGATAGGAATGTCGCTTTCCGGTGCCGGCAGAGTTAGAGTTTTTGCTCCAACTACCACAACAAGGCAAATTGATCGCTCATCAATTATAGTTACAAAATCACCATCCGAAGTGTACAGTTATAATGCCGATGCCGATAACGAAGATACGGTTAGAAATGTTGTAAGCCCACAATTCAGCGATTTTGAAATTTTTGGGAGTTCCAATAATGCATGGTCAAACCTTCCGCCTGATGTGCTTGTAAAAAACACAATACTTGGATGGAATACCGGTGGTTTTTCAATAGTAAAATTTACGGTTGTTAGCCGAGAGGCAGCTGCATTTTCTTCAAGAATTGGTATGGAAATTATCGCTCAGGTAGAAGGCAGTTATGGACTCGAATCCGTGAAGTGGCTTTCTAACGAAAAAATTATGTCAATCTTTCGTCTGCCAGCCTCTACAAATACAGGTTATAAACTGCTGTCGGCATCTACTGCAACTGTAAAAATTATCGATTGGTACGATGGCTATGATTCTGTTGATACCGATATGTACAGTTGGATGTACGCAGGTATAGCCGATACATTATTTGATTCAGGCGGTGATGGAGCTGTAGCTTTTTTCTCGCAAGACGAAATTAATTTGGCACCAGGGGATTCAGCAACAGTATACATAGGTATTTCTGTTGGTGCCGATGAAGCCGCGATGGTTGCAAACATGGGTTTGGCAGAAGAAAAATATGCAACCCTAACAGATGTTAAACCCAATAACGAAGCAGCTATAAATAATTTTTCATTACTGCAAAATTATCCAAACCCGTTTAATCCCTCAACGCGTATTTCATATAATTTGCCGCAAAGGGAGTTTGTAACGCTTGGTGTTTATAATATGCTCGGGCAAAAAGTTGCGTCATTAATAAATAATACAATTGAAGCTGGTGCACACACGGTTAATTTTGATGCGCACAATCTTACAAGCGGTGTTTATGTTTACAAAATAAATGCCGGGCAGTATTCACAATCTATGAAGATGATTTTGATTAAATAACAATAACAAAGGTGCAATCATGAATTCTTTTTATAAACTTTTTTTGCCGGTTCTTCTTCTGTTGTTCTTTGCCGGTGATAGCTTTGCTCAAACTTTCGAAACCGGAAGTATCGGTGTAAATGTAAACGATTACGGTCGATTAAGAATCGGTGCTCCGACAACTGCAACGAGACAAGTAGATCGCTCGTCAATTCTTGTTTCTAAATTATTAACTGCAGTATTTGATTATAACCAGGATGCCAAAAACGTTACTCCTTCCGGCAATGTTGCTTCGCCAGTCCTTAGCGATTTTGAAATCGCTTGTTCGTATGACAATGCTTACTCAAACCTTCCGCCGAATATTTTGGTAAACCAAAATGTTTACGGATGGAACGGCGGAGGGTATGCAATTTCCAAATTCCAGATAGTAAACCGTGAAGCAGACGCATTTAACGCAACCATAGGGATGGAAATAATTCCGCAAGTAGATAATGTTTACGGTGGAGAAATTGTTAATTACATTCCAACTACACAAATAGTTGCAAGCCACAAAAACGAGTGGGTTGGTTATAAAATTCTTTCCACAAATATTAAATCAATGAAAGTGATTAACTGGTTTGATGGGTACGGAACAGATTCGGCGTATTATTTATGGTTAAAAAATGTCGGTTTCGATCCGCAATTCACTGCCGGTTTAGACGGTTCGGTTATATTTATCTCTCAGGACCCTGTTATGCTTCAACCAAACATGGGATATGATTTTTATATAGCCGTTTCAGTGGGTGCTAATGAAGCCGAAATGACTGCCAACATGAATCTTGCTGTGGCAAAGTATCAAAGCATTCTCCCTGTAGAATTGTCCTCATTCACGGCAGTTTCGTTGAATAATAAAATTCAAATAAATTGGGAAACCGCAACCGAGATAAACAACTACGGCTTTGAAATTGAAAGAAAAGCAGTTGGTGAAAATAACTGGACGTTAGCCGGGTTTAAAAAAGGCGCTGGCTCATCAACAGAATCGACAAAATATACATTTGTTGATGAATCATTTTCACAACCAGGAGTAAAACTCCAATACCGTTTGAAGCAAATAGATTTTAACGGTGCGTTTACATACTTCGATGCAGTTGAAGTTGAACTTGCCCCTGTTGAAATGATGCTTGAACAAAATTATCCTAACCCGTTTAATCCGACAACAACAATTTCGTTTTCACTACCACATAAGGAAAATGTAAGCCTAAAAGTTTTTAACACGATGGGTGAAGAAGTTGCGTCTCTATCTAACGGTTCGATGGAAGCAGGTTCACATAACATAAACTTTAACTCTCATAACTTAGCGAGTGGATTATATTTCTATACATTAACAGCCGGAAATAAAACACAATCTAAAAAGATGTTGCTTCTCAAATAATCCAAAGATAAGGCTGCCGTATATTTTGCGGCAGCCTTTATTTCAAATAACAGAAAAAAAGATGGCACGCTATAAAGAAATAAAAGAAAAGATTCAACAGTCGTACCAGGTTTTGCCGAAAAACCAGAGGAAGATTGCGGATTATTTTATAAACAATTTTGATAAAATATCATTTCAAAATGTTAATGAAGTATCAAAGGCAACCGATGCAAGTGTTGCTTCGATAGTGAGGTTTTCTCAAAGAATAGGTTTCAGCGGTTACAGCCAGTTGCGGGAAGCAATTGCCGAGGTTTTAAAATATCAGCTAAGTAATAAAGTGATTTTCCCTCTTCTAGAAAGCCAAAAGTTAAAAGATGATATACTCACTTCTGTTGCAAACGTAGATATTAAAAATATAAACGATACCCTTTCGATAATCGATCGCGAGAATTTTAGCAATGCAGTAAGCCTTATATTAAAATCAAAAAGAGTTTACACCGCGGGGCTTGGTATTTCTTACCTGCTTGCCGAAATTCTTGCATACCAGCTTACGCAAGTAGCAATCGATTCGGCTGTGCTTAAACATTCACACACGCTTTTCCACGAACAAATTTTGTTTCTCGATAAATCAGATTTAATTATTACTTTTTCGTTTCCGCCATACTCAAAGGAAACCGTAGATGCCGCAAAATTTGCACACGAGCGCAACATTAAAGTAGTAAGTATTACAAATAAAGATGCATCGCCTGTTACTTTTTACAGCGAAATAAATCTTATCGTAAAAAGTGAAAATATGCTGTTCACAAATTCATTCGCAGCTATATCGGTTTTAATAAACGCAATTGCCACCGCATGTGCGTATAAAAATAAAAACAAAGCAAAAAAAATACTTGAAGAA
>JAIOIM010000004.1 GCA_019912505.1 Ignavibacteriaceae bacterium | reverse complement strand
GTATAAAAACTTTGCTTCTACAAATGTATTTATCTCTGCGTTTATCGATGACATGAACTATGCATATTCGGCTTGCGATATTCTCGTTGCACGTGCCGGCGCAACAACAATTGCCGAGTTGCTTCTTCTTGGAATTCCATCGATTCTTATTCCGTCACCATTTGTGGCTGAGAATCATCAATACCACAACGCTAAATCATTGATTGAAAATGATGCTGCGATTATGATTGATGATAAAGATGTCTCAACAAAATTAGCTGAAGTTGTAAAATCATTGATAAACAATAAGGAAAAAATAAAAACGTTAAAAATTAATTCAATAAATATGGCGCATCCGAATGCATCCGGAACCATAGCTGAATGTGCAATAAAATTAGCGGTGAATAAAAATGACAGATAACATAGAAAACCGTAAGCGGTTCAAATTCAATATGTCGTTTTATTATCAATCGACAATTGCTTATTTCGTATTTTTCTTGCTCTATGCAATAATTCGAGGAGAATTTGTAGAGGGCTCGTTCAGGCTTATAACTAAAGACCCGATAATTTATTTCTTCGGTATTATTGTAGTAGTAGCTATTTTAAGTTTGCTGTATAACCTTTTCCTCAATAAATATTTAATTATTGATGACAGGGAAATTGAATTTTCCAACAGATACAAATCACGAAAAATTAGTTTAACCGATTTGCAATCGATAAAAATAACGCGCGAGAAAAAAGAAACCCGGAATGGCGCATTTAGAATTATAAGATTAAAATTAAAAAATAGAAAAAGGATTTTGTTAATCAGACCCTATGACTATGAGAACCATGAATTAATTATAAAAAAATTCATTGAGCTAAAAGTGAAATTGGGTGACAAAAATGTTTAAGAATATAAAGAAAGTTCACTTTGTAGGCATCGGCGGCATAGGCATGAGCGGTATTGCTGAAATTCTTCTTAGCCGCGGGTTTGAAGTTGCGGGTTCGGATAAAAGTTTATCGGAAGTTACAGATCGTTTGGCTTCGCTTGGTATAAAAATTCATGAAGGTCATAAAGCAGCGAATTTAGAAGATGCCGATGTGTTGGTTTATTCTTCCGCTGTTAATATAGATAATCCGGAAGTTCAAGCAGCGGTTGAAAGAAAAATACCTATCATCAAAAGAAGCGAAATGCTGGCAGAAGTAATGCGTATGCAGTACGGTATTGGCATTGCCGGTACGCATGGTAAAACAACAACAACTTCAATGGTTGGGTTAACATTAACCGAAGGAAATATTGATCCTACTATAATTGTAGGCGGCAAGTTAAGCGGGCTCGGCGGTACAAACGCGCGACTTGGCAACGGAGAGTTTATTGTTGTTGAAGCCGATGAATTTGATAGAACATTTTTAAAACTTACTCCAACAATAGCGGCGATAACAACTTTAGAGAGTGAGCATCTTGATACTTATAAAGATCTCGATGATATAAAAACAGCGTTTATCGAATTTGCAAACAAAGTACCATTTTATGGTTTCGTAGTTATTTGTCTTGATGAACCGGCTTTGCAGGATATCATCCCACACATCAATAAAAAGATTTTAACATACGGAACTACTTCGCAGGCAGATGTAAGAGCAACGGATATTTCTTATAATGAGTTTGCAAGTTCTTACACGGTAAAGTATAAAGATGAAACATTGGGCAGAATTAACCTAAAAATTCCGGGGCTTCACAACGTAAAAAATTCCCTCGTTGCGGTCTGTATTGCAAAAGAACTTAACATTGATTTTGAAGTAATACAAAAAGCGCTCGAATCGTTCACCGGTGTCTATAGGCGTTTTGAAGTAAAGTACAACGAAGAAATTTTAGTCGTTGATGATTACGCACATCATCCTACCGAAACAAGCGCAACCCTTGCCGGTATTCGCTCTGGTTGGGATAGACGATTGATTGCCGTCTTTCAACCTCATCTTTATTCAAGAACAAGAGATTTTTATCAAGAGTTTGGGCGTTCGTTTTTAAACTCCGATATATTTATATGCACCGATGTATATCCGGCGCGTGAAATTCCGATAGATGGTATAACAGGTGAGCTTATTGCTGACATCGCAAAAAAATTCGGGCATAAAAACGTTATTTATATCCCTGATAAAAATGATGTGCCCAATGCTTTAGAAGAAATAAAAAAAGATAATGATATAATTGTAACGATGGGCGCCGGAGATATTTGGAGATACGGTGAAAAATTTGTTGAGTTATTAAAAAAAGATTAATAATGAACGAAAAAAAAAGCAAAATAGTAGGCACCATGTTTTTTATTGTATTAATTTCGTGCATACTTTATTTAAGTTTTTTTACATCTACAAAAGCAAATAAAGGAAAGTTTGAAATGATTGAGTTGACAGGAAACTATTTGTTAACCGAAACTGATTATTTAGCATTTACAAGATTAACAGAGTTATCGAAGTATGAAAATATGACTTTGCCGATTATTAAAGATCGCTTGTTAAAGCATCCTTATGTAAGAAGAACCGATATTGAATTTAATGGTATCAATAAAGTAAAAGTAAGCCTCGTTGAAAAAAATATTGTTGCAATATTAATAGGCGGAAGCGAACCATTTTTTATTACTGATGATTTTCAAGTTGTACCTATTTTCCCGAATACAAAATTCATCGAACTTCCTGTAATTAGTAATCCCGGCGGAGAAAAAAAAATTACACCTCTCGGGCTACTGATGACTAAGGATATTATTGAGGCATTTAAAATTATCGAAGCGGCAAAACAAACGGATTATAAAATATTCAAAAGCCTTTCGGAAATTAATTTAAGAAACGGAAGCGAAATAGTGTTAACATTTTCCGGAATTAACTCGCCGGTTATATTTGGTCGAGGCGGAGAGGCTAAAAAGATGATATATCTTGAAAGCTTGTGGGAAAATTTGGTTAATGATTCCGGTATTGCAGTGAATAGTAAATACATCGATTTAAGATTTGCCGATAATATATACGTCGGCATGGAAGTAAAGGTTTAGATTGATGAAAAAAAACATAATTGCCGGTCTTGATTTAGGAACAACAAAAGTCTGTGCCGTAATTGCAGAAAAATTTGAAGACCATGCAGATATACTTGGTTTCGGCATAGCACCTTCGGAGGGGCTTCATAAAGGCTTAGTTGCCAATATTGGTAAAACGGCGGAGGCGATAAAAGAGGCTGTTCGTATTGCGTCAAACCGAGCCGGCTTTCCCATTACAACGGTAAATGTTGGAGTAGCAGGCGAGCATATTACCAGTATGCGGCATACCACTTATGTTACTATTAACAGCGATGAAAGAGAAATTACCAAATCCGATCTCGACCGATTAGAAGAGGATGTAAGAACAATACCCATTCCTTCCGACCGGCAAATATTACATATTATACCGGAAGAGTTTTCAGTAGATCATCAGGGCGGTATAGAAAACCCAATTGGCATGTCCGGCTCGCGTCTTGAAGCAAAAAATCATATTGTGCTCGCTTCGATACCGGCTATCCAGAATATCAGAAAATCTGTTGAGCGCGCCGGGCTTCAAGTACATAATTATATATTACAGCCGTTGGCTTCTTCATCATCAGTTCTCGAAGATAGCGAAAAAGACCTGGGTGTTGTTTTAATTGATATAGGCGGCGGAACAACTGATATCGCAATCTTTCATCACAAAGCAATAAAGCACACAAAAGTAATAGGAGTTGCCGGTAACCAAGTTACAAACGACATCCGCGAATCTTTAGGAGTTGTTACAGAAGAAGCAGAACATTTGAAAAAAGATTACGGCTATGCAGCCGAGGGGTCAATAATAAAAGATGAGGATATAATAATAAAAGGCGTAGGCGCAAGAGGAGATACCCCGATACCGATAAGCCTTTTAACTCAAATAATAAGTTTAAGAATGCGCGAGCTGTTTAGCTTAATTGATAATGATATTAGAAGTGCAGGGTTTAAAAATAAAATTAAAGCCGGTATTGTACTTACCGGCGGCGGTTCTTTGCTAAAAGGATGTACGGAACTTGCTGAAGAAGTTTTTGGACTTCCGGCTCGTATTGGTGTTCCGCAGGAACTGGGCGCGGGTTTATCAAATGAAATTGAAAGCCCCGAGTTTGCTACAGTTGCCGGTTTAATTAAAGGTATTCCCGGTGGAAAATCGAGCGAATACCAAGTGCTGATAAAACCTGAAAAGAAAAAACCTGCGAATAAAATTACGCAAATTATAAAGCGTGTTCAGGATTTGTTTAATGATTTATAATAACCTTAAGAGGAGGTAACTATGAATTCTCGATTTGTTACTCTTGATAAAGAAAAAGGCATGTCTGCCGTACTAAAAGTGGTTGGTATAGGCGGCGGCGGATGTAATGCAATCGAAAGTATGATAAAACGTGGTTTAACCGGCGTAGAGTACGTTGCGGTTAACACCGATGCTCAAGTGCTTGCAAGCAGTTGTGCCCAACATAAAATTCAAGTTGGTTCAACAATTACACGCGGGCTTGGGGCTGGCGCTGACCCAAATGTAGGTAGAAAATCAATTGAAGAAGACCGTGAGAAAATTGCAGATATACTTGCAGGCAGCGATATGGTTTTTGTTACCTCCGGGATGGGAGGCGGTACCGGTACCGGCGGCGCTCCTGTAGTTGCTTCGATAGCCAAAAGCATAGGCGCACTTGTCGTTGGCATTGTTACAAAACCTTTCCGCTGGGAAGGCAAAATGAGAATGATTAATGCCGAAAAAGGTATTCAGGAGTTAAAACAATATGTTGACAGTTTAATAGTTATTCCCAACGAAAGATTGTTAAGTATTCTTGATAAACACGTAAACGCATTTGCTGCATTTGACAAACCAAACGAAGTGCTTTATGAAGCTACACGCGGTATTGCCGATATTATAACCGTTGAAGGTTTGATAAATGTTGACTTCGCGGATGTTCGCTCTGTAATGAACCAGGGCGGTGAAGCCTTAATGGGGTGCGGTATTGCAAGCGGCGAAAACCGCGCCATAGAAGCAGCCCAAAAAGCAATCTCAAGTCCGTTGCTCGAAGGTGTAAATATTAAAGGAGCCAAGCATGTTCTTCTAAATGTTACAGGTTCTAATAATTTAACAATGCAGGAAATTAACGAAGGCAACAATGTTATTTATGAAGCTGCCGGCGAAGAAGCTAATGTAATTTTCGGCTGCGTTCAAAGAGACGAAATGAACGATTATGTTTCGTATACAGTTATTGCTACAGGTTTCGATAAAGGTCATCAACCAGGCAATAAAAAACAACCGGCGTATGAACCTCTTCCAAAAGAGCCTCAAGTTAGGGGCGGTTTTTCTTTTTTGAATGACAACGAAGTCGATCAGAAAGATCTTGATGTGCCTACATATATTCGTCTTAAAAGTCCCTCTGCACCGCTAAGCCCGAACGAAGAAAAAGCCGAACCACCAAG
Organism: Ignavibacteriaceae bacterium; assembly: GCA_019912505.1. Taxonomy (GTDB): domain Bacteria; phylum Bacteroidota; class Ignavibacteria; order Ignavibacteriales; family Ignavibacteriaceae; genus CG2-30-36-16. The sequence goes on along the minus strand of JAIOIM010000004.1, from coordinate 2,701 downwards.
AAGCGGCTTCAAGTTCGATTCATCAAGATATAATTTCGGTAAAGCAAAAAACGAACAAGAACTGCCCCAGGAAGAAGATGATGAAACTTCATCCTTTCTTAGAAAAATAATGGATTAAAAATGTAATATAATAGTTACCTCTTAAACCCGCTTGTTTTAGGCGGGTTTTTTTATTCATCGCTCGGGCGCGCTTCTAGAAATACATTGTCTTCATTATCTTTTGTAATAATAATTCTATTGGGTCGGCAGCAAATTCGGCACTCTTCAACAAAATCCTGCTTCCCTTCAACCGTTAGATCTAACCACACCGTATTTTGAACACCGCAATATTGGCATGCCCAAACCATATCATCATCTGTCTGCATCTTTACCTCACATAATATAACATCAAAATAAAAACAAAATTTTCCAGTCAATTATCACTTGAATTTAACATCAAAAACTGATAAATATATAGTGTTCAAATGTTCACTATTTATAAAAAAAAATCAATTGGAAAATAGAGTAGAAAAACCTGATTATTTATTGCCGGAACAGTGGCGGAATGGTCCCCGGATTAATACGCTTTACCCGCCTATTCCCAAAAATACGCGCGGGGTTAATTTTGATATTTATGATTTTAAAATGCTTTTTAATGATGAAAAAACTAAAGAGCTTTTGAAAACCGGACGTACAATCGGCTGCTTCTATATCGAATCACCCGGGATGCGTTCACTTTTGCGCAGGCTTGATGTTGAGACATTTGAAATGCTTACGGCTGCCAGTTCAATAATTCGCCCCGGTGTTGCCGAAAGCGGGATGATGCAGGAGTTTATTGCACGGCACCGGAACCCCGGCAGACGAAAATATTTTATTCCGCAGCTCAGGGAAATATTAGCCGATACATATGGCGTTATGATTTACCAGGAAGATGTAATAAAGGTTGCTCATCATATTGCCGGGCTTTCGCTGGAAGAAGCCGATTTGTTAAGACGGGCAATGAGCGGAAAGATGCGCTCGCACAAAGCAATGAAAGAAATGACCGATAATTTTTTTATTTCCTGCAAACTGCAGGGGTTAAGCGGAAGAGATGCTGAAGAACTGTGGCGGCAGATAGAATCGTTTGCCGGGTACTCTTTTTGCAAAGCTCATAGTGCTTCATTCGCGCTGTTATCGTTTCAAGTTGCTTACTTAAAGGCACACTACACGGCGGAATTTATGGCGGGCGTATTAAACAACGGCGGCGGTTTTTATTCTGCCGCAGTATATATTCAAGAAGCAAAGCGTTTTGGTTTGAAGATAAAATTGCCGTGCATTAACCGAAGCAATTACGAATATGCAGGTGTCGGAAATTCAATAAGAATTGGTTTTATAGCCGTAAAAAATTTATCTAAAACTTCTGCTGACGGGATAGTAGTGGAGAGGAAAGCAAATGGTTGTTATGTTTCGCTGGCTGATTTTCTTGTAAGAACAGGTACCGGTTATGAAGAAACTGCAATGCTTATAAAATGCGGCGCAATGGGGTGCTTTAAGCAAACACGACCGGAACTTATGCGGCTGCTCGATATTTATCTTTACCGCCGCAAACTTTTGGATGAAAAATACAACGACCTATTTTTGCACGAAACATTTCTTCTTGAGAATAAAGTTAAAACAAATATAAACTACTGCTTATCGGAAATATGCCGTATTGAATATGAAACTTTTGGTTTTATGGTAACGCGTCATCCGCTTTATTTTTACGGCAATATTTCAAAAGAAATAAAAATCAATTATGCCAACGAAATGCAGCGTCTCCGGGGGAAAAAAATAAAAATGATAGGATGGTATATGACGTCAAAAAGAATACGAACCCGAAAGGGAGAGATAATGAAATTCCTTTCGCTCGAAGATTTAACCGGTACTTTTGAAGCTGTAATATTTCCCAATGTTTATTCTGTTGTTGCCGAAAAAACTATGTCAATGGGTCCCTACATTGTAGAGGGTACTGTAGACGTTAATGATTCAACAAATTTAATAGTAAACCGGCTTGATGTTTTGTCGGGTGCGGCAATAAAAGCTTCACAGCAAAAAGATAGTGTGGAAAATAAATATTATGGTGACGTGGAAAAGGTTAATGAAACTGATTTTGAACTTGTTAAAAATCTGGGAGAGGAAAAACTACGTGTGGCTTATGCCGGGTAGTTATTTCATATTAACAAATTGAGTAGGAAAGTTAAAATCGGCATCTTTTACAAGTTGAATAACACTTTGCAAATCATCAATTTTAGTTGCTTGCACTCTAACCTGCTCGTCCTGTATTTGAGTAGTTACTTTTAGTTTTGAGTCTTTTATAAGCTTGGTAATAAGTTTGGAATTTTCTTTTGAAACGCCGCTTTGAAGGTCAATTTTTTGTTTTAATCTGCCGCCTGATGCAGTTTCCGGTTCATTATATTTTAGTGCTTTTATAGAAATATTACGGCGTAAAAATTTTGTTTGAAGTATATCTATGCTGGATTTTAAACTATAATCATCTTTAGTATTAATTGAAATAGTTTTTTCTTTTTTATTGAGTTCAATAGTTGTGTGAGAATCTTTAAGATCATAACGCTGCATAATTTCCTTGAGAGCCTGATTCACAGCGTTATCGGCTTCCTGGAAGTCTATTTCAGATACTATATCGAAAGAATGATTTTGTGCCATAATTTTTTAGTGTCGGGGTGGGGAGATTCGAACTCCCGAC
>JAIOIM010000439.1 GCA_019912505.1 Ignavibacteriaceae bacterium | reverse complement strand
TTTTTCATAACGAACTACTTGAACCGCCTTATGTCCAGATGATGTATTGGTTGTGCGAACATGAAACATTTATGAAATTGCCGCTTAGTATGACAGAACCCAACAAATATAGCTATTACAAACTATTTTCGCACTTTTTTTTACCGCTTTTTTATACTTGCTCAAGTCGGGTGACAGAATTTGCACTTTACCAAAACTATCCCAATCCGTTTAATCCTAGCACTACAATTAAATTTGATTTACCTGATGATTCAAAAGTGATTTTAGAAGTTTATAGTGTCCTTGGGGAAAATGCAGCTACACTTTTAAATGAAGAACTTGCTGCGGGCTATCATCAAGTTAAATTTAATGCAGAAGGACTGGCTGGAGGAGTTTATATTTACAGACTTAACACAAGTACCGGGTTTACAGCGACGAAAAAACTTATGTTATTGAAATAGAATTAGTAATCCCGGCAATGTCCGAGTGGAGTTTAACTATTAACATAATATTTATGTCCCATTGTTCTCAAGTTAAGAGGGACTTATGAATGAGGCTGCTCCAAAAAGTATAAATACTCAAATGAGATTTTCACGAAAGCGGGAATCTCATTCAGAGACGCCAGGTTTCAGGTTCTTGTTTAAATAGGACTGAATTTTTAGGAGCGGGCTTATATTTAATTCTTAAACCGTATTATAATCTTAAAACTCTAATAGAAGTTAATAGACTATATCCGAAATAAAATTACATCCTGTTTTTCACTAAATCAAAAACAGAGTTTATAAAATAATTCGGTTTAATATTGTTGCCGTTTGTATAATATTTTACGCCGGTTGATACTAACGCAGTATCTGCACCGAGCAAAACGCCTAAAGCTATATCTGTTTCAATTCTATCGCCGGATAATAACACATTACCTGGTTCTGTTTTTAAATGTCTTTTGATTTCTTCAATCATAAAGGTTGATGGTTTGCCGAAGTGTTGTTCCAATTTTTTGTGTGTGCGCTTTTCGAGAGCGGATATGGTTGAGCCGGCATCCATTACCTCACCGTTTTCAACCGGACAGGTATCATCAATGTTTGCCGCAAAAAACCTTGCGCCGTTTTCAAGCGCACGAGCGGCAATTTCTAATTTTTCATAATTTAAAGTTCTGTCCAGCGTAACAATAAGCACATCAACTTCGGCGGGGTTGTTTGTAAAAGAAAGACCCGCTGTTTCAATTTCATTTTTAAAAACATCCTCGCCAATAGCAAAAAACTTTTTGCCGGAATAGTGTTTCCGTAAATATTTTTTTATTACCGTTGTTGCCGTTATTATCTCATCCAAATATAGCTCTACGCCGAATCGTTTTAGAAGATCAAAATACTCCTCTGCATGCCCTGTGGTTTTATTAGAGACAAACAACAATTGTTTTCCCATACTTCGCAAATAATTTATTGTTTTATCCGCATCGGGAATAATCCTTTCGCCGACGTAAAGTGTACCGTCGAGGTCGAAAATAAAAGCGTTATATTTTTCAATCATCATAAGGCGGGATATAGCTTTATTATTTTAAAAGATATAGCATTAATATTAATATCCATCAACACTGAAGATTGTTTTGAAGAAATCATACCTTCTTCGCCGCCCCATAAATCTTCATATTGAAGTTTGTTTCCCTCTAACGGTAATTGTATGTTTGCTTCATTTTCGCCGCTGTTAAAAACGCAAATAACCCATTCGCTGCCGAGTTTACGTTCAAAAACAACTACTCCCGTTTCATCATTTGAATATAAAAACCTTTGTGAACCTTTTTGCAGCGCAGAATTTTGGTTACGTATGCCAATCATCTTTTTATAAAAACTTAACACACTTTTATTTTGTTCAATCTTAAATTTTCCAAAACCTTTATTAAAACCTGAAGATTTATCAATTACTTCATCATCATATTTCAGAGTATCCCAAACCATCGGTTTACGGTTGTGCGGGTCGTCTGCACCCCACATTCCAATTTCATCGCCGTAATAAATCATTGGTGCGCCCCGATAGGTCATTTGAAAAGCCAAAACTAATTTTTCTATTTCATACGATCTTTGTGAGGGCTTGCCTGCATTATAACTTATATTTTCTTCGTTAGCATCGCGGTCGAATTTCCTATCCGGGTTTTCAATTAAAGATAATAATCTTTCGGTATCGTGGCTGTCCATTAGATTTTGCAGCGCGTATAAATTGTCATCGGGATAATTTTCATCAACTTTTTTTAACTCATCAATAAATGCCGAAGCTTTTATTTTTTTATCAACATTTATAAAAAAATCTTTTACCGCATAAGCAAAGTTGTAATTCATTAAAGCGTCAAATGGTCCATTACCGGAAATAAAATCGGGTGAAAGTTCCCATAACTCCCCAATTATAATTGCATCGTTGTTTACAGATAGCACTAATTTTCGCCAGTCGTTCCAAAACCCAATCGGCACTTCCCGCGCAACGTCAAGCCGCCAGCCGTCAATACCATCTGCCGGATCACCGTCATCATTGGGATCCATCCATCTTTTGGTGGCAGTAAAAATATATTGCTTGGGTCCGGCGTTTAAGTCATTTTCAGTTCGGTTAAACTCAGGGAGCGATTTAATATTCCACCACCCATCGTAATCAAACTCGTTTTCAATTGTTGCCGGGTTATCAAATTTTTTAATTTTATACCAATCTTTAAATTTCGATTCTTCGCCGTTTTTTACAACATCCTGAAATGCCCAAAACTGCACGCCGGTATGGTTGAAAACACCGTCGATAACTATTTTCATACCGCGTGTATGAACTTGTTTTATAAGCTCAAGAAATATTTTATCTGCCTCCGTCCAAACCCATGTTGAAGGATTATCAGGTATTTCTTTTTCCATAAGTTTTTTATCGCCGTCAGGGTCGGGACCAAAGTTTACATCAATATGATGAAAAGTTGAGCCGTCATATTTGTGAAGTGACACAGCTTCAAAAACCGGGTTTAAATAAATAGCTCCGGCACCAAGTTCTTTAATGTAATCAAGGTTATCTAATATCCCCCGAATATCACCTCCATAACGTCTTTCATAAAGATGATTGCGAACTGCGCCGCCCAAATCTTTTTCCCATTGCTGTTGGGCAAACCAGTTAGACGTCCACGGCGTAACTTCCCAGTTTCCGGGCTTGTGATTAGAGAAACTGAAAACTTTATCGACGCCGGGGTCATTCTGTTTATCTCCGTTTGCAAACCTCTCAGGAAATATTTGGTACCAAACAATTCCTTTTGACCACTCCGGTACCGGTTGACCGAAAGCAAAAAATGAAAAAGTTAAAACAAAAAAGAAAAAATACTTAATCATAATGAAAGTTCTTTTTTCATAATTTCCAACGCTTCCAAAATTGTATGCGGTTTATAGCCCATCTCGGTTTCTGCTTTTAAAGTAAGCAGCCCCGATTTAAGCGGGCGTTTTGCAGGCTGGTTTAAATCTTCGGTAATTATTTTTTTTATTAATGTTTTATCAAGACCAAAATAATCCGCAATCATCAAAGTAAAATCATAACGAGAGATAAATTCCCTCCCTCCGATATTAAATAATCCTTCCTTTTTAAATTCAATAATTTTATTTATTGC
>JAIOIM010000438.1 GCA_019912505.1 Ignavibacteriaceae bacterium | reverse complement strand
GGTTATAAGCGCGGTGTACAGAATCTCTCAACATTCGGCGGATTAACCTTATGTCTGCCCACCGAATATAATTACCATCGGAATCCTTCATCTGCATAAGTGGTTCGAGATAAAGTTTGAATTTCATTTCATCCGGTACTGCTTTGGTCATATCCGGAAATAAACCGTGCAGGCTGTCTATTAATAAAATTTCATTCTTTTTTAATTTTATTTCGGTTTGGTTCAGATGCCTAGTGCCGGTTTTAAAATCGTAGTATGGAATCGTAACTTTTTCACCCTTTGTAAGACGCAGCAGGTGTTCGTTTATAAGTTCAAGATCGAGTGCAAATGGAGTTTCAAAATCGTAATCGCCAAATTCATCCTTTGGGTGCAGCGCTAAATCGAAAAAGTAATTGTCGATGTTCAAAGTAACAAAACTAAAACCGAGTTTGTTAAGTTTTTGATCTAACTTTATAGTTGTTGTTGTTTTGCCCGATGATGATGGTCCGGTTATTAAAACCATTTTGAGGGTTGTGGATTTTTCTTTTATCATTTCAACTGCGCGGTTTACTTGATCTTCATACGCAATTTCACTTTCGTGAACAATGTGAGTGAATTCGCCGGCAGCAATTCGTTCATTTAAATTATCGATTGTGTTTAGTTTGTGCTCAGTTGCCCAATCGAGTGTATGCCATAGTTTTGCCCAAGGTAAAAACTCACTTGGTTTTGATGCCCGCTGTGTAGCGGCGGCGCGGCGGCGGGCTGCATCTTCTCTATATATAATATATGCTTTGGCAACCTTCGCATGACCGCTTTCAATTAAAACCTTTTCTACAACATCCTGTATGTCCTCAATGTGCGGATTGCAGTCGGGAGCGCACTGCATTTCTAACTGTTCAATTACTTTTTCCGAAAGCTTAGCCGCCAGTTCTTTATCCCTGCCGCCAACTTCAACCGCTGCCCGATAAATTGCGTTAGCTATTCTTTCCTGATTAAAAGGAACCACAGCACCGCTGCGTTTAATAACATTAGAAAATCTACTCATCATTATTCCATGTACAAATTATAAAATATGGATGCAAATATTGTTATTAACTGTATCGATAGCAAGTAATACAACATAGCATTATTTGCTTTAGCAACAGCAATAAAAAAACTTTTGAATGCCAAAACCTTCATAAAAGCTTTATTTAGTAAAAGTTTTTAGGAATGTTGCTTTTCTTTTATTAATAGAAAATTAAACAAAGCAAATAACAATAGAATTAGTTTGTATTTATTTTCAAATCTAATTAAGTTTTCGGTTGTTAAATTTATCCGAAAACTTTCAGAGGAGAAATCTCTGTGATAATTGCTGTTCCAAAAGAAGTACTGCCTGGTGAAAACCGTGTAGCTGTTGTCCCCGATGTTGCTTCCAAGCTTATAAAAGATGGCTATGACGTTCGTGTTGAAAAAAATGCCGGTTTAAATGCCGGATTCACGGATGAAAAATATCTTTCGGCTGGAGCCAATATTGTTGATGACGTACGCCAACTATACGCCGGTGCAGATATTGTTTTAAAAGTTCAAAGACCGGTTGAGCATCCTAAATTGAATATCCATGAACTCGACTTAATAAAAGAAGGTACACTTCTTATTACTTTTCTTTATTCACTTCACTACCCTCAATTAGCAAAAAAATGTGCCGAAAAAGGAATTAACACAATTTCAATGGATGCAATTCCTCGAACCACACTCGCACAAAAAATGGATGCGCTTAGCTCCCAAGCAAATATAGCGGGATATAAAAGCGTAATACTTTCCGCTAATCATCTCGGCAAAATTTTTCCTTTGTTGATGACGGCAGCAGGTACAATTTCACCGGCGCGGGTGGTAATAATGGGAGCCGGAGTTGCAGGTCTTCAAGCGCTTGGCACCGCAAAACGCCTCGGTGCGGTTGTAGAAGTATCTGACATTCGCCCTTCGATAAAGGAAGAAGTACAAAGCCTCGGCGGCAAGTTTATAGAAGTGGCTACCGATGAAAATATGCAGGATGCTGGCGGATACGCAAAAGAAGCATCGGAAGAATTTCTGCAAAAACAAAAAGCTCTACTCTTCAAGCATATTACAGAAGCTGATATTGTTATAACTACCGCTTTAGTACCCGGTAAAAAAGCCCCGGTACTTGTAACAGAGGATATGGTAAAACATATGCGCCCCGGCTCAGTAGTGCTTGATATGGCAGTTGAGTTCGGCGGTAACTGCGAAATAAGCGAAAAAGATAAAATCGTAAAAAAACATAATGTAACAATAATCGGCGAGCCGAATTTACCAAGTCTTGTTGCTACACATGCTAGCGAGGTATATTCAAAAAATATTCTCAATCTACTGTTGCACATAGGCAAACAGGGTAAGGTTGAGTTAAACCTTGAAGATGAGATTACAAAAGGAGCGCTTATAACTTATAATAAAGAAGTTGTAAACGCTCGTACGAAAGAATTGCTTTAACTATCGGTTTATTTCGATTTTAAAGTATCGAACAATTTCTTAAGAAAAATAAAGGAAATTTATATGGAAGGTGTTAGTTTTCTAATGCTGATATACGTATTTGTACTTGCAATATTTGTTGGGTTTGAACTTATTACAAAAGTTCCGCCAACGCTGCACACACCGCTTATGTCGGGTTCAAATGCTATATCGGGAATTACTATTGTAGGCGCAATTTTGAGCGCAGGTTTACAGGAGTTTACCATCAGTACCATTCTTGGAATGGTAGCCGTAATATTCGCAATGATAAATGTGGTCGGCGGATTTTTGGTTACAGACAGAATGTTAAAAATGTTTAAGAAAAGGTGAGATAAAAAATGAATGTAATAATTGAAATAACTTATCTCGTTTCTTCAGTTTTTTTTATCTTCGGAATAAAAAATCTAAGCTCACCTAAGACTGCAAGACGGGGAAACCTATTTGCCGCAATCGGTATGGCACTTGCAATTATAGTAACACTTTTTGACCAGCACGTTTTAACATACGAATGGATATTGATAGGCGCAGTCATCGGTTCTACTATCGGAGTGGTGATGGCGTTGAAAATTGAGATGACAGGCATGCCGCAAATGGTTGGTTTGTTAAATGGTTTTGGCGGCGGTGCATCATTACTTGTTGCGCTTTCGGAGTTTTATAAAATTTCAAACTTTGTTTCTTTTACTCATAGTGTTAAAACAGACATCTCAATCATCGTTAGTATTTTAATCGGCGCCGTTACATTAACGGGCTCTTTAATTGCGTTCGGTAAATTGCAGGGTTTGGTTACAGGCAAGGTTGTAAAATATCCGGGTCAGCACGCATTAAATGCCTTTTTGGCAATTGCAGTAGTTGTCGGTGGTGCTTATGCGGTTATTTATCCCGGGCAAGAATGGCTCATTCTAATAATTGCCGGTATCTCTTTACTGCTTGGTATATTGTTAGTTCTTCCAATTGGGGGTGCCGATATGCCTGTTGCAATTTCACTTCTCAACTCATATTCCGGTCTTGCTGCATCTGCAACCGGTTTTGTTCTTGAAAATAATGAACTGATTATTGCCGGCGCACTTGTCGGTGCTTCAGGAATTATTTTAACACTTATTATGTGCCGCGGAATGAATCGTTCACTCATGAATGTTCTACTCGGCGGTTGGGCTTCAGCCGGAAGCGGCGGTCCTGCACCGGAAGGCAGTTCCCCGAAAGGTGATGTTAAATCTGTTGATGCAGAAGAATTAGCAATGATATTTGATTCAGCTTCAAACGTCATCATCATTCCAGGCTACGGTATGGCTGTTGCGCAGGCACAGCATGCTGTTAGAGATTTAGTAAATTTGCTTGAGAAAAAAGGCGTTAATGTTCGTTTTGCTATTCATCCTGTTGCGGGTAGAATGCCTGGACATATGAATGTGCTTCTTGCAGAGGCAAATGTTTCTTACGATAAATTGTACGCTATGGAAGATATTAACGATGATTTCAATAACACCGATATCGCATTTATTGTTGGCGCAAACGATGTTGTTAATCCGGCGGCAAGGCACGACCAGAGCAGTCCAATTTATGGAATGCCAATTCTGAATGCCGATTATGCTAAGACCGTTGTAATAAACAAACGTTCGATGAATGTTGGTTATGCCGGAATAGAAAATGAATTGTTCTTTTATCCGAATACCTTGATGTATTTCGGTGATGCAAAAGATGCAATTTCTAAATTAACTTCCGAGTTAAAAAACTTATAAAGTTATAAAGGTGCGCCGGGTAAAGC
>JAIOIM010000437.1 GCA_019912505.1 Ignavibacteriaceae bacterium | reverse complement strand
TTGTTTACGTTTACAACCTGAACTTTTTCATACTGCAAAATTTCAGCCGCGTCCAAAAGATCTTTATCTATTGTTATGCTGCCTTCGTAATAAAGTTCAGCCATCGTAACAATAGCACGGTGAATTTTACTTTTAAACATTTCTCTTGTCATTAAACAAAAATCTTATTATTAGCTCTCTTAATATATATAGAATTGCGGTTATCTATCAAGGGACAAAGCCGGGTTAGAAAACGGGCATGAAGTAATTATTTGCCAAATTAATCTTTTATCGCCCTTTTAATACGGCTTCGCCAAATTTTTTGGTTATCGTTATTCCAATTTTTTCTAAAAATCGGGTAGGCAACTCGCCCCCGGCAAATACATAAACAAGGTGGTTGGCAATCGTAATTTCTTCTGAATTTTTAACCGACAGCAAAACTTCTTTTTCCTTTATTTCAACTACGGTAGAGTTAAAAATTATATTTATTTCGCCGTGTTTTTTTGCCCGATTAATTTTTTCAAGATTTTTCGGTTTTAACCTGTTAAATGAGTCGCCGCGGTATGAAAGTGTTACTATATTTTTTTCTTCAGCAAGCATAAGCGCCGATTCAATTGCAGAGTCGCCGCCGCCCACAACCAAAATATTTTGATTGTGAATAAGTTCCGGTTCGAGCAGCCGGTAGTATACTTTTTCGGTCCCCTCGCCGAGTACACCAAGTTTGCGCGGAGTTCCTCTTCTGCCGATTGCAAGCAAAACCGCACGCGCTGTATAATGGGTTTTATTTGTCTCTACTATAAAAGTATCGTTTTGCTTTTCAATCGATTCAACTTTTTCCTGAGTAGTGATGCTAATATTATTTTTACTAAGAATTCCGGTCCATAATTCAATCAACTCCGATTTTGACGATTCGCCAAGTTTCACTTTCCCGTGCAGAGGTATATCCATCGGCGAGGTCATTACAATTTTTGCTCTTGGAAAACTGTAAACCGTGCCGCCCAGGCTATCCTGCTCGATGGTTACAAACTTTAACTTTTGCTTTGCTGCCTCAAGCGTAGCCGAAATACCTGCCGGTCCGGCGCCGACAATTAAAACATCATATTCGGCTTTAACATCTTTATTCAAATTTTTTACAATGTTTTGAAGAGCTTGTTTTCCCTGTTCAACAGCGTTTTTTATTAAACCCATTCCGCCGAGTTCCCCGGCAATAGATAATCCTTTTATGTTTGTTTCAAACTCCTGGCTTACATGCGGAAGTTCAACTCCACGTTTTTCTGTGCCTATAAAAAGTGATATTGCACCAACCGGACAAGCGTGATAACATGCGCCATGCCCAACACACCGGCTTGCATTTACCGTGTGCGCCTGTCCGTTTACAAAACCCAAAATATCTCTTTCAGGGCATGCATTTATGCACGCACCGCTTCCAAGACAAATATCGTGGTTAACAACCGGGTGTAGAGAAACCGGTTCATGAAAACCCATTTCCTTTGCTTTTTCAATTTTTCGGTTTGTAACCTTTGTAGCTTTTTTATGTTTAAGGAAGTAAAAGAATAAAATACTTCCCCCGATTATAAGAACAACAAGATAGGTTACTATATTTTCAATTAAAACTTCCACTAACGGTTTAATTTATCAATCGACTCTTTAGCAAGTTTGCCTGTTTCGGTTGCGGCGTGTTTCTCTGCCAGTTCCGTCCATATTTCTTTCGCTTCAGCCGTGTTACCCTCTGCCTGAGCAATTGCACCAAGATTGTAATGTGCTCGCAGATCATCGGGGGCAATTTTCAAAATCCGTTTGGTTGTTTCTTTTGCTTTGTCGAACTTCTGCTCGCCGTAATAAATAAATGCAAGATTAAACAAAATATCACTTCGCTTAGGATCTATTTTTAGAATTCTCTCATACAATGGAATGGCTTCATCTCTTCGATGAGCAGCGGCAAGGAAATCTGCATAATCTTTAACCACTAATGTATCGTTTGGATTCTCCTCGACAGCTTTTTTCATCATATCCATTTGATGTTTTATATTGCCGGTAACATTATCCTTATTCGGCGGTCCTTGTTTACTATCTAATCCCTTATGAATATCATCTTGAGGCATTTCCTCATTTGTCAAGTCTGCTGTTTTTTTTGAACCGTTACTTTGCGGGATGAAAATAAATAATGCAACTGCGGCTAAAACTAACACTACATAAATATAAACAGGTTTAAATCTCATAAATTTCTCCTTAAAAAATCCATTTATAACCAAAGACGATTGTCACCGCCACATGAACGAACATAATAATAATCATTATAAGAGCAAACGGAAGATGAGCAACATGCCAGTATTTAAACAACTTCTGCATTGTACGCAACAACCCTATACGGCGGCTCAATATCAATTTTTGTTTTGCAGTCTTTACTGCCTCTTTTTTTGATGATGAAGGCAGACTTAATTTTTTTATTTCTTTTTTAAATTTGCGGAGAACAACTTTAATTTCAAAATAATCTTTTATTACAAAAATAAAAGCCGTAAGAGCACCGGCGGCAGAATACTTGGTTACTCTTTTTAGATGATCAAATTCAGACAGAAGAGAGGTATCTAATTTATATTCGTTAAGCAGCCTGTTGTTAATGTCGTCATTTAATTTATTTAAATCTATTATTGAAAGTTCCTGCCCTTGTATAGTTCTCGGTATTTGAACATAAATAAATCTGCCTGCAATGCCGCTTAAAACTACAAGCACCATACTCCAAAAACTTACTGAAACAATACCGCCGAACTTAAATGCGGTATGAAAAAGAACCAGAATTGGACCTACGGTACATAAAAAAATATGAAATTCGAGCCAATGTTTTAAATAACCAAGATTAAAAAAAGCACGGAACCTTTTACGCACCATATAAATAACTACCCCGATAATCATCATCAAAGTTCCGATAATACCAAGCCCGTGCCCCACTACTCCGCTTGGTTTCAGCAATTTGTGCGAAGCATTAAAGAATCTTTCTTCTATCGGGGTGGAGTAATAATTATATCCATAAACCATAAGCAATAGGGTTACGGAGATGCCAATCACAAAAAATGCCGCAATATAAACTTTGTGAAATGTTTTATTCATATTTTATTCGAAGTGTTTCTTGAAGACACCGGAATAGTATTCATTTGCCCTCAATTGAAAATTTACGAAAAACGAAAGTTAACCTCTCCGTTTTTATGAAAGCTGCAATTCGTGCAAAGTTGAGTACTTTGTACCGGAGGTCATATCATTTAGTTTACTTATTAAAATATTTATGCGTTCGTTCTGATCATCATCAAAAGCTTCATATGCTTCCTCGGATGCAAACCGGTAAAATTCATGAAAGTGATTTTCTTTTCCTTTTAATTCATAAACATTATAACTTTCCAAACCATCGACAACAAGCAGAGTTTTTAACTCCTTAATCACTTGCAAATAATCATTTCTTTTAGCTGAGTTAACTTCATATTGTATTGTAAATACTACTTTGGACATTTTTTCTCCGGATATATTATATAAAATTGTTAAGTGAAAAACTGCCGGTAAAGGTAACCTTTGCCGGACCGGTTAATGATAAATTGTAAAACGTATTATCTTTTTCTTCAAAATTTACTGTTAATGGTTCGCCTCCCCGAGTAACTAAATTTATAGGCGGTTTTAATTTATCTGTTATGTATAAAATAATTGCCGCAGCGGTAGAACCTGTACCGCAAGCAAGGGTTTCGTCTTCAACTCCCCGCTCGTATGTGCGGATAAATATCTTATCATCTTTTATTTCTACAAAATTAACATTTACTCCGTCCGGTGTAAAATCTTCATGATGCCTTATCAGTCTGCCAAGTTCTACGACAGGTAAGTCATCTATTATGTAAAAAGATTCGGGGTTAGACAAATCTTTTAGAACCTCCGAACTTTTTATTATAAGATGCGGAGTTCCGGTATTAACAAATGAAGCATTTATTAACTGACCGGCAACTTTAATTTTACTATCAAGAATAAAATTTTTTGGTGAATTTAGAAAAAACTTTATTGTGTCATCGTTAATCAATTCACCGGAAAATGATTCTCCCAGTGAAGAAAAAGTTGTACTGGAAGTATTAAACTTTCCCGTGATATTAGCAAATTTAATTGCGCATCGGGCGCCATTACCGCATAACGAACCGGTAGAACCATCAGCGTTATAATAACTCATTGTAAAATCTGTTTTATCGTCCTTCTTTACCGTAATAAGTCCATCGGCTCCAATACCATTACGGCGGTGGCATAACTTTCTTATTATTTGCTGGTCTGCTTCGAATAATTTTTCTACATCCGAATCTATAACTATAAAATCGTTGCCTGCGCCGCTCATCTTGCAAAAATTTACTTTTGTCATGGGGGTAAATTTAATTTAATCTCCAACAGAATTCAATTAATTGTAAAACTTGTGTGAAGTTAATGATTATCAATTTGCTTTATACAAAAATACAACACAAACTTGTTAATAAAAGTGGTTTTTTCTTTTTTTTACTCAAGTTTTAAAATTTTGTTTGTCCCTAACATTTATTTTTGTATTATTACATGTAGCTATCTCAATGTGGGTTTTTGTAAGTTGTGCAAGGAACGCAACATTTACAAAACAAGAGATTGTGTGTTGAACTTAAGAAAACCACTATATATTTTTTATAGAAGAATTATAGACTAATGGAAATTATTAAACTTTAACTATTGGGGCATAGATATTAGTGTTCAAAATTTCCGGTAACTTTTTTTTAATAGCTTTTGCAATTATGATATTTTCCGGTTTATCATCTGCCCAGATATCTCCCGGAGATTTAACAAAGGCACATGCTAATTTAGAAGGTATGAGTAATTGCACCAAATGCCACGTGCTTGGTGAGCAGATTAATAATTCCAAATGTCTCGACTGCCATAAAGAAATTGGACAATTGGTAAATCATGGCGGCGGGTATCATTCAACTTCGGATGTAAAAGGGAAAGACTGCTGGAGTTGCCACAGCGAACATCACGGACGCAATTTTAGGATAATAAATTTTGATCCCGACAACTTCGACCATTCAAAAACTGACTTTATTCTTACCGGAAAACATGAAAAAACAAAATGCCGTGACTGCCATCGAAGCAAGTTTGTAAAAGATGGTGAGTTGAAAAAAAGATCAAAAACTTATCTTGGTTTAAGCAGTGAGTGCATTGCCTGCCACGAGGACAGCCATCAAGGAACACTTGGGAATGATTGTAATTCGTGCCACAATACTGAAGCCTTTAACCCGGCAAAGAAATTTAATCACAGTCAGACTGCCTATAAGCTTACCGATGCTCACATAAAGGTTGAATGTATAGGCTGCCATAAAATTGAAAAAAAGAATGGGAAGGATTTTCAACTATTTAAACCTGTTGAATTCGGTACTTGTACATCTTGCCATAAAGATGTCCACCTGGGTAAATTCGGAAAAGATTGTACTACCTGTCATTCAATAAGTTCTTTTAAAAATATTAACCGGCAGTCCTTCGATCATGACAAAACCATTTATTCACTTATCGGCATGCATAAAAGCGTTCAATGCAATGAGTGTCATAAAGAAAGTATAACCGCAAAATTAAAACATGAATTTTGTTTTGACTGCCATTCCGATTTTCACAAAGGACAGTTTACCGGCGAGGGCAAAATAGAAGACTGCTCATCCTGCCATAATGAGGCGGGTTTTATACCTTCACTTTATACGATTGATAAACATAACAAAATTGAGTTTCAATTAACCGGCAGCCATCTTGCAGTTTCGTGTCAGGGCTGCCATAAAAAAACTGAGTTATGGGAATTCAAACTTGTTGAAACAAGATGCGTTGATTGCCACGAAAACATACACGGCAACGAACTATCTGAAAAGTTTTTACCAAAGAATGATTGTACTTCATGCCATTCTACAGAGAGGTGGAGCGCCATAGTATTTGAACACGACAGTACCGATTTTAAACTTCTCGGCAAGCATATATACGTTTCTTGTAGAAAATGCCATTACGTGGAAAATATAAATAAAGCGAACGAACATAAGTTTGTATCGCTCAGTAAAGATTGCGTAACATGCCATAAGGATGTACATTTCGGTCAATTTAGTAGTGAAGAAAACAGTTGCTTTACCTGCCATTCATTCAACGACTGGAAACCGGTAAAGTTTGACCATAACAAAACAAAATTTACGCTTGACGGAGGACATAAAAATATTGATTGCTCACGGTGTCATAAAACTGTTAAAGAAATTGGAAACATTTTTGTAAAATATAAATTAGAAGATTTTAAATGCGCTGCCTGTCATTGATAACTGTATTTATATTG
>JAIOIM010000436.1 GCA_019912505.1 Ignavibacteriaceae bacterium | reverse complement strand
TAAAGTTAAATTTGTAGAATCTGTAAAAACTATTGTATTAGAAAATGATCTCAAGATTAATCTTATTGGGATAGAACCTTATCCGCCTAACGAGAAGGCTTTGAATGCCGATATAAATGCCGAGGGGGTGAAGTTTCTTGAAGAAAAATTTCAAAACACTAAAGTATATTTGAAATTTGATCAGGGAAAATATGATGTCGATGGAAATCTTTGTTGTTATGTTTATTTGGAAAATAAAACATTTATCAATGCTCATCTGTTAAAAAATGGTTTTGCTCAGGTCGATACTAAGAATAAATTTGGGCAGCTTAATAATTTTAATAAGATAGTTCAGGAACGTGATATACTTTTAAAGGAACATTCGAAGGGATTAAACATTGCCTACTAAACGATATTCAAAAGATTTTGGTAAAAAAGCATTTGGCATTCAGATTAAACCAGTTATGGCAAAAGCTAATTTTGGCAATTATTCTGTTACAGAAAGAATGAGTGCCAGTTTCAACGATTTTTCAGAACGCTTTGGCGGAAAAGTTTTTTTGGTGTATAGCCTTGATAGCGAAATTAGCAACGCCGAAGTGCTGCCAAAAATAAAAACAGAAATTGAGCGGCTATCACGATTGTAAATATTATTGATATTTAGTTTCTACCGACCTTGCAAAAAAAAGTTTTCCTCCTTTTCTTTTAATAAATAATTCACTATATAACACCGCACAAAATTATAAATCGATAAATATTATTAGCTAAAAAAATAGCTGTTCGGTACGATTATTTATTATACTGAGAAAGGAATTTGATTTTGAAAAAACGATTTTTAAAACCTGCCGCAATTTTTATATCGGGCTTTGCGGTATGTTTTACAATATTATTTATGCTCGGCAATTCATCAACCGAATTAAAAAACGCGGTCTCAACTCCCACAGAAGAATTTCCGCAAAGCTATAAAATTGTATCGCCTAAGTTTCCGCCTTCTTTGAAATTTGCAGGCGAAGGTGTGCCGCTTGAAAACTTTGAAGTATTTGAAAGGATAGAGAGGGAAATACTCGTAAACACTTACTGGCATTCCGCAACTGTTCTTACTTTAAAAAGAGCAAATAGGTGGTTCCCGCTAATCGAAAGTATTTTAAGGAAAAACAGAATTCCCGAAGACTTTAAATACATTGCCGCAATTGAAAGTGGTTTGGCAAATGTTGTATCACCCGCAAAGGCAACCGGCTTTTGGCAGTTGCTTAGTGAACCGGCAAAAAAATACGGACTCGAAGTTAACAATGAAGTTGACGAACGTTATGATGTGGAAATGGCAACCGAAGCTGCGTGTAAATATTTACACGAAGCGTATAATAAATTCGGCAACTGGACTCTTGCGGCAGCGTCTTATAATATGGGGATGACGGGCGTAGCACGGCAGTTGGAACGACAAAAAACAAATAATTATTATAACCTCGTTCTCGGTGAAGAAACTTCCCGTTATATTGCCCGTGCTGTTGCAATGAAGGTAATTATGTTAAACCCAAAAAATTACGGCTACCAGATTGAAGACGAAAATTTGTATGCACCGTTAAAATGGAATGAGGTTGAGCTTTCGGATCAAAAGGTTAACCTTGCCGATTATGCGTTTTCGCAGGGCGCCAATTACAAAATATTAAAATATTATAACCCGTGGCTGCGCGATGATATGTTAATAAACAAAAGTGGAAAAACGTATAAAATCAAACTTCCCGTAAAAGGAAGTATTAATATGATAGAATAAAAACCGATAAATTAACGGATACAAATTACTCTTGATTTTAAAATTCATTTCGTGTAATTAAAGACTAATTTATTTTATAGTTGCTGTTCCATTATCGGCAAAATTAAATATCACCGAATAAGTTAGGAGATATTAGATTGAAAATAACAAAACAATTTACCAATCGGGAAAGTAAATCGCTCGACCAGTATCTGCAGGATATTGGCAGGGTTGACTTGATTACCGCTGAACAGGAAATTGAATTAGCAATACGCATAAAACGGGGTGATGTAAAAGCTCTTGAAATGCTTACAAAGGCAAATCTTCGTTTTGTTGTAAGTGTTGCAAAACAGTTTCAAAACCAGGGGCTTTCACTGGAAGATTTGATTAACGAGGGGAATCTTGGTTTAATAAAAGCAGCAAAACGGTTTGATGAAACACGCGGCTTTAAATTTATTTCGTATGCTGTTTGGTGGATTCGCCAGTCGATAATGCAGGCAATAGCAGAGCAGTCAAGAATGGTGCGCCTGCCTTTAAACCGTGTAGGCGCTTTAAATAAAATGGCAAAGGCATACCGCACACTTGAGCAAGAGTATGAAAGAAAACCAACGGCGTCTGAAATAGCAGTAGAACTTGAAATGGAAGTTGAAGCTGTTGCCGATACGCTTCAACTTTTTGGGCGTCATATTTCTATGGATGCTCCTTTCTCTTCGGATAACGAAAATAAAAACAGTCTGCTTGATGTTATGATGAACGACCAGCAGCCCTCGCCTGATACTGAGTTGATGAAAGAATCATTAAAAAAAGAAGTAGAGGCTGTGCTTTCAACTTTGCCTGAGAGAGAATCAAAAGTAATATGTATGTATTTTGGTATAAACAACGAGCACCCCGCAACGCTTGAGGAAATTGGTGAACGGTTTAATTTAACGCGCGAAAGAGTAAGGCAGATAAAAGAAAAAGCGCTACGCAGTCTTCGTTACGCATCACGCAGCAGCAGTTTAAAAACATATCTGGGATAGCTTAATCAAAATATATTAG
>JAIOIM010000435.1 GCA_019912505.1 Ignavibacteriaceae bacterium | reverse complement strand
CTTTAGTGCCGCTCAGTATTTATAATTTTAGAAACAAATTCGGATAAAACTTGGTTTCAATTACTGAAGCAAAATCAATCATACAGCGAATAGTTCAGAATATTCCGCCATCACTTTTTGGACCGGATAAAGTAAACTATCTGCTGGATACTGCTGATAAAGTAGCATCGGACGATAAAATTTTACTGCGTGAGTTATTCAATGATTTTCTTACAAGTATGATTGAACGTGAGGCTTCCGATATTGAGTTGGGAGGGCATGGTAACGGCGGCTATATCTGGATGCGTGTACACGGGAAAAAAGAACGGATAAAAGATTTTCCTCAATTAAGTGAAGACGAATCGGCTGTTTTAATTATAAATCTTTTAAATCAAAACCAGCGTAAATATTTGGCTGTTACGCGTAACCTCGACTTCAGCTATTCTTTCCTATACAAACGCCGCAGAACAAATGTCCGTTTTAGAGCCGATGCTTATTTTGAGCTTGATACATTGGCGTTGAATATGCGTGCAATTAGTGCCGCTATACGACCGATAGATACGCTCGAATTCCATCCAACCGCACTAAAGTCGATGAGCCATAATTACATTAAGTTCGGCTTGTCTCTGATAACCGGTATCACCGGCTCGGGTAAATCAACAACATTGGACGCCCTAATTGATCATCATAACAAATTTGACCCGGCACATATTGTAATTATTGCTTCACCAATTGAGTATGTTCATAGCTCTAACGCTTGTATAATAAAGCATAGGGAAGTTGGGCGAGATGTACTCTCATTTAAAGATGGAGTAATTCAGTCTTTACGTCAGGACCCTGACATAATTGTTATTGGTGAAATGAGAGACCCTGATACCATATTAGCCGCGCTGGAGGTTACAGATACTGGGCATAAAGTTTTTTCAACCATGCATACTTCCTCGGCTGTTGAGTCCTTAGATAGAATTATTGCAGAAGTTCACCCGAACGAACAGGAAAGGGTACGCAACAGGCTTGCCGATGTTTTAATTTCTGTTGTTTCTCAAAAGCTTGTGCCCAGTTTAGACGGCAAACGCACGCTTGCAAAAGAAGTATTGATTGTTAACCCGAATGTTAAAGCTGCAATAAAAAATAATAATACAAGCGAAGTTTATATGATGATTAACCAAGGGGCGCAGCAGGGAATGATAACAATGGAGCAGGATTTAAAACGCTTATATTTGCAGAAGAAAATTTCACTTGAGAATGCTATTGCGTACTCCAATAATAAAACAAGAATTCAACAAATTCTTTCGGCTGTTTAATTGAAAACACTAATTTGTATATATTGCGAAGGCACTGACACTAAGATAGCGGTAGTTTCCAAAGAGAAGGAAAAGATAAAACTTCTGCGTACAGCTTCATTTGATGTGCTTACACACAAGCACGAAGTTGATCCTGCGTTTGCTTCAATTCAAATTGAAGGCGATACATTAAACTTTAACGATGCCGAAAAGAATGAGGGATCGCTCGGCATTTCAAACCCCGCGTTAATTAATTCTGAATTAAAAGGAATAAATTTATCAAAGTGTCTTTTTATTCCGGGGCTTACCGAGCCGGCTATTTATTATCATATTTTTGAAGTAAGCAAGAAGGCAGGCATTGCAAAGGTTACGCAAGAAATTATTTCTGATATCCAGGAAACAAAAAATGTAAACATCGACAAAGAAAACCTTGGTTATATTGAGTTAGCCGACAGATCTTTGTTGTCTGTCTTTTTAACCGGCGATGTTAATTGCATAAGCCTTATAAACTCACTTGCACGGCACAACGGTAAACGTTATTACAAGATACCCTCTGTTAAAAGCGCCGAAATTTCTCTTGCATATTATGTTGCAAAAAGAAAAAAATTCTTCCCGGATGACCACTCTCTTGTAGTATACATTGGTAAAGAATACAGCAAGCTTATCTTTCTGCACGGAAGAAAATTAAAACATATCGGCGGCACGTTAGACATCGGCACATTAAACCTTCATACTTACGATGTTTACTTTTCAAAGATTCTGCTCGAAATGGAAAATGGCGGAATTTCTTCCCTCGATAACATTATAGTTTGCGGCGAAGACGATTCGGAAAATCTTATCCTTTCATTCTATGGTACATTTCCGGAAGCAAACGTATCCCGCCTGGAATTTGACGACATCGATTTATCCGAATATTCTGCCGATCAGCGGGAAAAAATATCTTCGTTTAGCGTACCAATGGCTATTGCCAACGATTATTTTGATGAGCTTAGTGAAGAACATAAAGGAATTAATTTACTTCCGAAGTATGTAAAAGAAGATCAAAAGTTTTTTCAATTTGCATGGCATGGTTATGCAATGCTTCCATTGTTATTTGCCGCTGCATTTTTTATAACAATGCAGATTTTAATAAACAACCAGGATGAAAAAGCCCTTGATGTTGACCTCGGTAAAAACACAATTCTTCAACAGCAGAACCTCGAAATACTAAACAAAATAGCCGACGTAGAGGGGAAAATAAACAGCTTCGATCAAACACAAACAATACTCGATTCAGCAAATACGGGTACAGGTGTATGGACGCGCATTGTAAAAGAAATATCAGATTTTGCCCAGGGCAGGCAAACGCTTTGGTTTACCAAATTAACAAAAGAAGAAGAAAACAAAATTATTATTGAAGGATATGCACTAAACAAATATGTGCTTACAGATTTTGCGTACACATTAAAAGGGAGCGCGATATTAAAAAATATTTTATTCGAATCCTTGCGAGAAAAAAACGCCTACAAGTTTACAATTACTTTTAATAAAAACGGCTACGAGCAAGGGTTGTAATGAATAGGAAAATAAAAAATACTCTTGTGCTTGTTGCTTTACTAATTTTTTTATTAGCCGCAGGCGGTGCATTTATTTACTTTATTCAACACATCAGCATTGAAAAAAAGAATAAACAGCTTGCCGCATTAAAAGCAAATAACTATGACTCCGAATTACTAACACAGCAGTATAAGACCCTGTTAGTTAGAGCCGCTTCTTTAGATTCTATACTGGCAGCAAGAAAGTTTAACATCCCGAAAGATTTATCGTCAATAAAATTTTTCGACTTTTTAACCGGCGTAACCAATCATTTTACTAATGCTACACAGATTGATGTTAAGTATATGGATGTATTCCCTGAGAAAGATTTTTTCTACCACGAATATGATATAACCGGCGGCGGTACATACAACGACATTTATAAATTAATTTTTGCAATTGAGCAAAGCAAAGAGCTAAAGAAAATAAAAGAGGCTTCGTTTGCAAATTATGTGCAAACCGATGAAGAAGGCGTACCTCAATTTTATGTTACAATTACAATGATAGTAGATGTTTACTACTCGTTAAACGATAGATTTGCAACAACACTTTCAATAGAAAACGATATAGACGCTCCCTCAATTTATAATCCGTTTTATCCTTTAGTTAGAAACGAAATTCCACCGAATTTAGATGACCTCCTCGATGTACAGGGCTCTAGGCTATTAGCTCTAATACCCGAAGGGGCATTCCTGTCTGATTCCAAAGGGAACACATATTTATTATGGGAGGGTGAACAAGTTTACCTGGGTTATTTAACAAAAATTGATTATGATAATAATAAGGTTAGTTTTATCCTTAATAAAGGTGGAATAATTGAAAAAGTTGTTTTAAATCTGGAAAGAGAAAATCAGAATCAAAATAAAATGAGATTTCAAAAATGAAAAAGCTATTACTAATAATTGTGTTGGCATCTTCCATCCTTTTTCCTCAGCAGTGGATGGAAAACCAAATAAAATCTTACCACAACCCGGACGAGATGGTTACATTAGCCTCAACTCTTACTTATAATCAAGCGATTGATTTGTTGAGTAAAGTAAGCGAAAGAACATCCGGCAGAAAAATAGTATCTGCTTATCAGTCGGATGATCCGATAGGTATTGAGTTGACCAATGTTCATTATGAAAAAGCCTTGCTTGCATTGGTTAATATGAAAGGGTTGATTTACGAGATAAAGGAAGATTTAATCGTTGTAAAATCAAAAGTCGCTGTACTAGAGGAGGAGAGAAATTTAAAGAATTATGCAACAGTAGATTCGCGCGAAATAAATATTTCGGCTGTATTTTTTGAGATGAATGTTACCGAAGCAAGACAACGCGGGATGGACTGGAGATTTTTACTTTCGGGCAAGGGATTGGATATTGGAGGCAAGATTGGAATTGACCAGGAAAAACAGGCTGCACTTAACTCCGGCAGTTCGTCCGGAGGTTCAAGTCAGCAGCAGCAGCTTTCTCCTAATTTTGAATTAAATACAAAATCAACTTTCGATGCAGGGGGATTTTTTGGCGAGGCTACATCATTATTTAGGTTTTTTGAAAATGAAAATCTTGGCGAAATAATTGCAAGCCCAAACATAACCGTTAGAGACAGAATAAAAGCTAAGCTTCAGGTTGGTTCTGATATCTCTATAAAACAAAGAGACTTTTCCGGCAATGTAATAGAAAACTTTTATTCAACAGGTTCAATAATTGAAGTGACGCCTTACATTTACACCCAGGATGGCGTAGATTATATTTTGCTCGAAATAAATGCGGAGAGAAGTTCTTATGTGCCTGACCCGGCAACAACCATTATAAATAAAACTATGGCAAACACGCAGGTCTTAATGCTTGATGGTGAAGAAATTATTATTGGCGGTTTATTTGTAAATGAAGACACAAAAGTTAGAACCGGGATTCCGTTTCTTAAAGATTTGCCATGGTGGTTCTTTGGTCTCCGATATATTTTTGGCAGTGATGAAACAAGCGTTAATAAAAAAGAATTGGTATTGCTGATAAAGGCTACACTTGTTCCTTCCTTAAAGGAAAGGCTTGCATGGCCTAACGGTTCAAAAAATCCAATACAAGACGAAATTCTGAAACAGAGAGAAAAAATAAAACTCTATCAATTTAATCAATCTACTAAAGAAGAATAGGTATTGTATGGAATCGATATTAATTGTTGATGACGATATTAATTTATGTACTCTTCTTAAAGAGGAATTGGCAGAAGTTGGTTACGATGTTGATTACGTAAATAACGGCGTTGCTGTATTTGATTTTCTTTCGCGCGTAAAAACTGACCTCGTTCTGCTTGATTTAAAAATGCCCGGTATGGACGGATTTGAAGTTCTAAAAGAACTGCAGGATCGAAACATCAACGTTAAAATTATAGTTTTAACCGCCTATGCCGATGTTAAAAGTGCCATCGATTCAGCCAAAATGGGTGCCAGCGATTTTATAAGTAAACCCTACGATTTCGATGAACTGTTAATTACCATACGTAAGGTTCTTCAAAGAGATACTTAAATCAAATGAAAATCAGTTATCGAATTCTTCTTATAAATTTTGTTATTGTTGTAATAATTGTGGGAAGTTCCGCATTTGCATTTTATTCAATAATGTATAATCTGCTTAACTCACAACAATCAAAATACCTCCTCAATTCTGCCAACGATTTTGTTTACTTTTACAACGAATACCTTCAGGAGACGGAGTATGACTTTTTATACCTTGTGAAGGATGATGTACATCCAAATATTGATGCAGAAATGCTCAAAGATAGAAACATTGATTTTATTCTGCAGGTTGTAAATGATTCCACTAAAATGCTTGCATCGGTTTCTTTTGTTGAGCCTGTTGATATTAAAAGCCAACTGTTTACTCTTGATGAATTTAACAGGGATAATCCTTACGCAATAATAAAAGGATACCGCCACCTTGACGGCACATATTATTACTTCGGCAGAATCCTTAATCAGGCAGAGCTTACCGGGCTGGCAAAAAAAATTGGTGCTGAAATAGCTTTTATCTGGCAAACTACTCCGGTAGTTGTTTCAAATGAATCGATAAATAATATATATACATACGATATAAAATCAGCTTTCAATCATCTCTCCCAAAGACATAATTTTGCTCTATATTCGCAGGGAACCGAGCACAACGATCTTCTGGCTACCATTTTTAAACCAACGGAGTACCCACCCACAAGTGTTAATTTTGAGTTTATAATTTTTACAGTTCTTAAAGAAGCAACAGAATTAAGAACTAATTTAAAGTACTTGTTAATTCTAATTGGGTTTTCCGGGGTAGTTTTATCGCTAATACTTACATATTTATTTACCGATAGATTTCGTAGACAGATAACGCAATTAAGTAATGCCACCGAAAATATTAGACACGGAAACTTCACAAATAAAATTTCCGTTAAATCTAATGATGAACTCGGACATCTTGCAAAAGCTTTTAATATTATGGTTGAGGAACTCGATAAAAATCAAAAATCGAAACAGGAGTACTCAGAGTTTATTACACTGATCAACAAAAATCCTACGCTGCAAGAAATATCTGACGAAGCATTAAAGAAGATTATTAAAACCTGCAAATTTACCGTGGGCGCAATTTTTATGGTTGATGGTGAAGATGCAAAAATAATAAGCACTCACGGGTTAAAAGCAACATCTTCATCACAGGAAGAATTGGAATTATTAAAACCGATAATTAAAAACAAAGAACCTATGGAAATAACTTCGGCTGAAGATTTACCTGTAGTTTCCAACGGGTTATTATCCTTCAACTTAAAGTATCTTTTAATTCAACCCATCCTCTACAATAATAAAGTTGTTGCCGTGTTAGAACTGGGCGGTGTGGAAAATCCCTCAACCGAATCAAAAGAATATTTGAATAAAATATTGGAACAGCTTGCAATAGGTTTAACTAATGCGGTTGCATTTGTTCAACTCGAAAATTTTGTTTCCGAACTAAAAAACTTAAATGATGAATTTCAAAAACAAAATGATCATATCAGAAAACAAAACGAAACATTAGTAGAACTTCATCAAAAGTTAAAAGAAAAAGCAGGGGAGTTAGAAGCACAAAAACAGCGCGCCGAGGAAGCTACAAAACTAAAATCGCAGTTCCTAGCAAGTATGTCGCACGAGCTTCGCACGCCGATGAATTCTATACTGGGGTTAACCGAGCTTGTGCTTGAACAGGGTGGGGTAACAGGTAAAGATTACGAAAGAATAAGCGTTGTGTTAAAAAGCGGTCATCGGTTAATGAATCTTATTAATGACATCCTTGATCTTTCAAAAATTGAAGCCGGCAAAATGGAACTTCGTGAAGAAGATGTGCTTATTGAAGAAATAATAATGGAAGCTGAAACTTCTATAAGTCCGCTTGTTATAAATAAGGCAATAAATTTTAGAGTTATTTACAATGCCGAACCAAAGCTGATAATCCGTACCGACCGCGGCAAAGTTATACAGGTGCTTATAAATCTGATGGCTAATGCAATAAAGTTTACCGATAAAGGAAATGTTGTACTTAATATATCTCAACCAAAAACTACCGAACTTCAATTTGAAGTTATCGATACGGGAGTTGGAATTTCAGCCGAACATCAAAAAGTAATTTTTGAGGAGTTCAGGCAGGTTGATGGCACTTCAACAAAAAAATATGGCGGCACCGGGCTTGGCTTAGCAATTTGCAAAAAAATTGCAAACCTGCTCAACGGCTCTCTTGAGGTTGAGAGTGTGCCCGGCAGCGGTTCTACTTTTATTTTCAAAATACCGCTTGTTAAAATTGGGGTTAAGGCAGCACCTATAATAGAAAAGGAAGAGAAAACTGGAACAGTAACAGAGCAGCCAGTACTTATTGTTGAAGAGGATAATGAAATTCGTTTTATGATGGAGCAATATTTATCATCGCTTGGCTATGAGACGGTTTTTTATAACCCGGAAGCAGATATTGTTTATACTGTAAAAAAGAAAAATCCGATTGCGATAGTGGTGGATCTTAACATGAAGAAAAAAGATGTTTGGAGTATAATAAAAAGCGTAAAAGATAATTCTGAAACTTCAAATATTCAGCTTATTCTTGTAAATATAAAAAATGATGAAAACAAAGGGTATGGGGTTGATGTATTTGATTATTATATAAAACCTGCCGGCAATAATCTAATTTCAACTATCAAACGTCTCTCGGCTTCAATTGGTAAACCGATAAAAAATATCGTCATTATCGAAGATGATTTGTCGGAGAATGACACGCTTACAAGTTTGCTGGCAAGCGATGATGCAGCCATACAGTTTATCAATACAGGCAAGCCGGTTATAACACAATTATTA
>JAIOIM010000434.1 GCA_019912505.1 Ignavibacteriaceae bacterium | reverse complement strand
GTATGATTGATATATTCAAATCTTCATCATCGCTAAAAGAATTTAGAGACGGCAGGGGCGACAAAAAAATTGTCCTGAAACTTAACAAGTGATTGGTTGACTAAATAAGTTTAATAACTTCATTATAAATATCATCCGAAGAAATTAAATCCATACAATTGGGCTTAAAATCGCAAGTGGGTTTATAGCAAACAAGACAATCCATTTTGGGGCTAATTTTTATAACTCTTCCATAATCCTCAATTTCGTTTGATGAAGTTGGACCGAACACACAAATAATGTTTTTCTTCAAAGCAGTTGCGGCGTGCAGCGCCAGCGTGTCGCCGGTTATTACTACATCAGACAGATTTAAGAGAGCAAAAAATTGGCGCAGCGAATTCTCTGTGCCTGTGTCAATTAAAGCAGGGAAAAGTTTTTTAAGCTGTTTATTTTTTTCAACTTCTTCTGGTCCGCCATATAATAATATCCCCACATCTTTACGTTCAGTCAACTTCAAAATTAATTCTTTATAACCTTCAAAACGCCACTGTTTTAATTGCCATCTTTTGGAAGCCCCGGTGTTCAAACCGATAATATGTTTGAATTTTCCAAGTGCATTTCTTTTTCTAAAATCTTCGAGGAATAACAATTCAGCAGGGGACAAGTTTATTATTATTTCGCCTTTGTTATAATCAACTTCGGCAATCTCGTGGAGAATTTGTTGGTAGGTTTTTTTATTTTTCTTTTTTAGGTCGTCAAACGCGCCCATTTCTAACCACTCTTCGGCTGCGCTATTTGCGGGTACAACTTTCCCTTTTGTGTTTAGGATGTATCCTCGCTTTTCTTTTGCTTTTACTATTGAAGCAATGGCAGATGATACAGGCGAAGCATCGGGATGAATAAGCAAATCAAATTCTTCAGTTTGTAATCGAGCATTTAATTCCGGTGCTTCAAATGCAATAACTTCATCAATAAGAATATTATTGTTAAATAGCGGTATTGAATTCCGCTTTGTAATCCAGCAAATGTGAGAGTTGGGGTATTTATCTTTTAGGGCGAAAAGCAGCGAAGTGGTTCTCAATACATCTCCGGCTGCTTCTAATTTTATTATTAAAATTTTATAAATTACCGGTGAGTAATATTTGCAGTCATCGCATTTTATCCCGAGGTTTTTGTTAAAACTGCATGGGCGGTCGCCAGGGAAAAATTTGCAATCGGTTTTTAATATCATTTTATATCCGATAAAATTTCTTCAAATAATTTCGGCAGTTTTTCAAACTTATTACTGCAAATGTATGTGCGTATGTTCTCTTCAAAATTAACGGAGGAATTTAATTCAAAAAACTTTTGAACTCCTTTTGCTATTTCAGCAGATGAATTGGGTTTGACTAAAATACCTGTCTTATTATCTATCATAAACTCTGATAGACCGCCTACATTTGTAACTAACACAGGCTTTAATAGACCGTATGCAACATTTAATATTCCGCTTTGTGTTGCGCTTCTGTAAGGGAGTACAACAAGATCGCTGGCAAGATAGTATTCACCAACTTCCTCATTCGGTACAAACCGGTTTATTATTTTTACTTTGTCCTGGATGCCGAGTGATTTTATTTGCGTAATATATTCTGAAGGATCATCATAAAATTCACCGACAATAAGTAATTTCGTTTCAGCATGGTTGGTTAAAATTTCCGGCATTGCATCAATAAGTATATCGAGCCCTTTGTATTTACGAACGTACCCGAAAAACAATAGTATTTTATCGCTGTTTGTATATCCTAGTTTCAAGCGTGTTTGTTCAAGCAGCCCGTCGTCAAATTTATAACAATCGTAAACCGGCAGCTCGCTTCTAAAGATTTTTTTGTCGGGGTTGTTACTTATTAATTCTTGTTCAACAACATCAGATAATGCAACAAACGCCTTAGAATTTACAAGCCCGATTTTCGTCAAAAACCGGTCGATAAAATTTCCTTCGTGCGAAATATAATTTTCGGTAATAAAAATTATTTTCTTTTTAAGTTTTGAAGGAAGCATTGCCGAAATACCGAAATGGCATAAACCAAAAAATGGGTGCCACCAATCGAATACTATTAAATCAGGGTTTTCTTTTACAATTTTAGATGCCACTGATATCCAATTAAAAGGATTTATTGAATTAACAACGCGTCTATTCGGCGCTTTTTTTATTGTTGTTCCGCTGTTATCAAATTGCGTTGTACCGGGGAATAGTAAAGAAGGGTAGAGTAATTTGTAATTAAATATAACTACTTCAAAGTTGTCTTTAAGGGAATCATAAACATAGGACACAAATAACGAATTACCCCCTCTGTAAGGGAATGCAGGTCCGATAATTAAAATTTTTTTTCTTGTAGCTGTAGTCATCAAACTTTAGTAATGTGAATAAAAACCCATTAAAAACGGAGCAAAAATAATTAAAGAATGCCGAATGTACAATGCAGTTATTTAAATAGAGAAAAATGTTTTACAAAGAAAGATAAAAAATAGTTGTCTCTTTTATATTTATGCTGTAATATTGTTACGTTTATGGAATTGTATGAAAAAATGTTTTAGGTTTGATCTTGAAATTCTTAGTCATCAAAAAAACAAAAGGTTCTATGAATTTAGATGTACTTGTATTTGCCGCGCATCCCGATGATGCAGAACTTGCCATGGGTGGCACAATTGCTAAATTTACTTCCGTTAATAAAAAGGTTGGTATTATTGATTTTACAAGGGGTGAACTCGGTACCCGTGGAACGGCTGAAAGCAGACAAAAGGAAGCGTTTCAGTCTGCACTAATTATAAAAGCTGCGTTAAGAGAAAATCTCGAAATGCCCGATGGAAATATTCAGAGGAATAAAGATAATTTGATGAAAGTAATAATGGCGATTAGGCGTTATAAACCGAAAATTATTTTTGCTCCATATTTTAACGACCGCCATCCCGACCACATTGATGCAAGTTTGCTTGTTAAAGAGGCGATGTTTTCTTCTGGACTAATAAAAGTTAAAACTTCCGATAGAGAAGTAGCTCAAGCGGCATACCGACCACAGAAACTATATTATTATATGCAAACCTATACTTTTGATCCGAGCTTTATAGTTGATATAACCGAAACGTTTGAAACAAAAATGGAAGCAGTAAGGTGTTACGGGTCTCAGTTTCACAACCCTCGCAGCACAGAGCCAGAAACATTTATAAGTCGACCTGAATTTATTTCTTACATTGAATCAAGAGCCAATTTTTACGGTTTTCAAATCGGTAAAAAATGCGGGGAACCGTTTTACTGTGAAGAGAACATTGAGCGGCACGTGGAAGAATTGCTTAAGTAATTAATGAGTCCGGTCTGATAAGGTTAACAATTCTATTTGAGATAGAAATATAAACCGTTGAAACGGTTTTGTATAATATTAGGTTGTTGTTAACCCACGACTTAAGTCATGGGTTAATGTGAAAAGATAGAGAGTCTCAAACGGTTTCACCTTTGCGCCGTGGCGTAACCGTTTATAACATTTTTAGAATAGACTCATTATTAATTGATAATTGAAAAAAAAATAAACGCACATCGCTTAATTATCGATGTGCGTTTATTGTATTAATTCATGTCAATATTTAATTAAACGTAAATAAAAAAATAAAACGCTAAGCAGGTCTTGGAAAATTATTTTATGATAAACAAGTTATCTGAAACTTCTACATTCAGTCTTATGTTTTTTACCGTTTGAGTAGTTGAAACTCCGTTTTCGGTTACGGTTAATCTGTAAGGGAATGGGATGCCGTCGATCTTTTTATACTTAGCCATCCGGGTTTCTCTAATTTTCCCATTTTTTCTTTTTATGGTTTTCTCGAGCAAGTACGATTTTGAATCAAGAAAAATGTCTGTACTGTCGCCGGTTGGTTGAACACAAATAATTTTAAAGAATTTATTTCGCCCGTCACTTATTTCCCCCTCATATGTTAAATCATGTGCTTTTTCTCGGTAGCAGAAAAAGTAGCCGTCAAAATCGGCGTTAAATTTAATTTCCTCCAGAGTTTGTCCTGTTAAACGGTTCGTATCCGCTCCGTTTATTATAACTCCTTCGCTTCCGTTGAAGATTGTTGTTTTTGTATTATTGTTTACGGTCTCTTCTACGCGAATTTTGTTCGGGCGTTTGTGCAGAAGCAGGAGTTTTCCTTTTCCGTCCGGTGTTGAGA
>JAIOIM010000433.1 GCA_019912505.1 Ignavibacteriaceae bacterium | reverse complement strand
TAATAACTCCCTTGGGGTTGATGCTTTTTGTGATACCGCAAATTCGTAAAATTTTATCCCGTTCAAAGAGGGAAACCCGATTTCAGTAACACCGTTTTGATTCAAATCCCCGGCAAAAACTGCGTTTGAGTTTATCGTTTCTTTGTAAGAAATAATTGTGCTTCTGCCCGAATTGTACTTAAATATGTATGAGTAGGGATAAATGAAAAGCACAAGCTCATCTTTGCTGTCGGAATCCACATCAACAAATTTTATACTGTTGTTATAGTCGGCAAAAAATGCTGTGAACTCGGTTGATGGATCAATAAAAGCTTTATCATACATTGGGGCAAAAGTATTATTGCTATACTCTAAAATTAGCAATCTGTGAAATGGGGCAATATCAAGGGCATCAATAGAATGTAGTAAAATAGCAAGGTCCATGTTGCCATCGCCGTTATAATCGCCAACTGTTAACGCCGAGGCGCTCCCGAGAAATTCTGTTGAGAATACCTGCCCTTTTACAAAACCGGTTCCGTTGAATTCGTAGCTAAATAAATCGCCGTCACGATCAATCATCCAGATTTCGTTAAAACCGTTTTTATTTAAATCCGCTACTACCGCGCCGGGCGAATCAAATTGATTTTGAAATAGACCTATTGGCGAAAAATTTGGAAGTGATATTTTATTTTCTACTTTTAGTGAGGAATTAATTTCCCACAAAGCAAAAGATGTATCACTGTCAACAACGAGCACTTCCATTATACCATCGTTGTCAACATCGGCTGTTAATACCGGCCAAAAACCTCCAGAACTATCAGCGAATTTAACATCAAGTTTTGATGACCCGGTTGAAGCCTGCTCAAGTATAAATCCATCACGGACAAACGATGACAGAAAATCTTTTTTGCCGTTGAAATTAAAATCACCAAAGTCCCGAAAGATTTGTTCTTTTACAGAATCAATTTTAACAAGTGTATCATTCTGAAATTGAAATATAGACGTCCACCGAGGATTAAGCAATTCTCTGAGTGCAACTTCGTTATAATCGGGTGTTGTTAAATTAAGAGGTTGTGCAAATATATTACCGACAGGCAAATTATATGGTAGTTCGGTTTCGGCTGATATGGCGGCATCAAAATCCGGAACAAAAATAAAGTTTTGGTTGTTATCTTTTATAACTGTTTTTAGCCCAACAAGATTTTCAGCTTCAAAATAAACTTCGTAACTACTCCCCTGCTCCACAAGCTGTTTGGGAATAAAACCATAATGGTAATTTTTTACAAATTGATTATTAGTTGCAAAGCCGTCAAGCGTAACAAACTGAAAAGTAGTAATCCCCTGTTTACGGTAATACATCCGCGCTATAGAAGGTTCATCTGTATGCAAAGCAGCCATGATAGTTGCCCTCTCACCATAAAGTGCCGGACCAACCGAAATAAGCTGTGCAACAGGCGGAGTTCTGTTTATAAAAAAATTAACGCGTTCTTCCATTGTGCGCCCGTTTGAAAGGTACACTAATAATCTTAAAGTATAAACTGTGTCGGGCAATGTTTGCAGCGGCATTGTAAAAATATTTTCTGATGCTGTTTGATTTTTTATGCCGGATAAAAGTGAATTCCAAGAAGTTGGATTTAGCCCTGTTCCGTAATAAAGATTGTATTTTGAAAAATATGCCGACAGAATTGTAGCGTTAATATTTAAAGTATCTTTTAATGTATTAAAATCTTGTTTTGGATAATCAAACTTTATTACCGAAGGTGCAACAACTGAAAGTGCTTTAAATAAATTTAATCTCCCCGCACCGCTCTTTAAATCCCACCCCGGTTCACCAATATCATCCGCGGTAGATTTTAGCATCTGTTTTATTTCTTCGTTTGTAAAATTGCCAAGACTTCTTATTAGTGAAGCCGAAGCTGATACAAACGGTGCTGATGCTGATGTTCCGCTTATTATTGAATAATTGTCGTTCCGTGCAGTTGTTAAAATGCTTGAGCCCGGAGCCACAAGGTCTAAAGTAGATCCATAGTTCGAGCCACCGGCAACATAATCCTGCTCGGTAGAGTTACCAATAGAAATAACTTCCGAATAACCACTCGGGTAATGAGGTTCGTTTGAGCCTATATTTCCGGCACTGGCAATAAGCACAACATCATGAAGATAAGCGTAACGAACAACATCGCGGAGAACGAATGAAAATGAATAATCGCCGAAACTCATGTTTATAACTTTTGCGCCTGATTGTACGGCATACAATATAGCTGCTGCTACATCGTCTTCCTCGCCGTATCCGCCCGGATCGAAAGCACGAAGGTTTAACATTTTAATTTTAGGCGCTGTACCTGCTATGCCTGTTAAGTTATTTGTTTCGGCTCCGGCAATACCGGCAATGTAAGTCCCATGGTTATTTTCATCCATCGGGTCATTATCCCAATTCAAATAATCACCGCCGGTAGAATCAAAAGGAAATCCAACACGGTCGGTAAAATCCCAGCCGTGCCAATCATCAACAAAACCGATATTATCATCGTCAATAGAGTTGCTGCGCTTGTCATTTCCCTGGTTGTCTAAACCTGTTTCGCCGGTATTTATATAAATTTTATTTTTTAAATCGGGGTGAAGATAATCAATACCGGTGTCTATTACTGCAAGTAAAACAGTATCGGAACCCTGCGTGATGTTCCATGCGTTGTATGCGTTTATTTTTTCAAGCGCCCACTGAGCACTTGCGAGACTGTCATTCGGGGTTGAATCAATTTTATAATAATTTGCCGGCTGGGTGTACTCAATATCAGGGTCAGTTGATAACAACGCTTGAAATTCTCGCAGCGCAGACTGGCTTTCAAAATCAACTTTTATAATACGAGAAAGCACGTCATCATTTTTTATAATACCTTTTGCAAGATGATTTACCTTTACAACGCTGTTTGCCTGCCTATTTACCTGGTTGTTTTTTGATATGGTTTTAGTTTCAACTTTTTGATTTACTTCTTCAATACTTATGTTACTTTTATATTTTATAAATAACGAAGTTTGAGAAAACGAAAAGGACGATATGTAAAGAACGATAAGAAGAATGAATTTAAACTTCATACATTTCCTTTATAAAGTTGTGGTCTATTTTTGTTGGATAGCTGCCCGAAAAACAAGCCGTACAAAAGTTTTTATCATCCGCCTCTTTTACGGCTTCGAGCATTTCATCAATGGTAAGATATTCTAAGCTATCGACCTCCAGGTGTTTTTCAATTTCTTTTATATTTCCGTCAACTCTACTTGCTATAAGTTCTGTCTTGCTCGGGAAATCCATTCCGTAATAACAGGGATGCATTATCGGCGCCGAACTTATACGCAAATGAATCGAT
The DNA here is from genome assembly GCA_019912505.1 of Ignavibacteriaceae bacterium. GTDB lineage: Bacteria > Bacteroidota > Ignavibacteria > Ignavibacteriales > Ignavibacteriaceae > CG2-30-36-16. The sequence goes on along the minus strand of JAIOIM010000433.1, from coordinate 1,208 downwards.
TTAGGGTTTGCCTCTCTTATCAAATTAACAAGCTGTTTTGATGTAGTACCGCGCACTATGGAATCGTCAACCACAACTACAGTTTTTCCTTCAAGAACACCCTTAACAATATTAAACTTTATTCTAACGCCAATCTCTCTGTTTTTTTGTCCGGGCTGTATAAAAGTTCTTCCGATGTAATGGCTTCTAATCAAACCAATTTCCAACCGACTGTTTATTCCTTGCTTCTCAAGCTCGCCCTGGTAACCGAGTGCTGTAGTGTTAGAACTATCCGGTACGCTTATTACAACTACTTTGTCGCCGTCCTCATCAATTACAGGGTGATTACGGGCAAGAACTTTTCCAAGTCTGCGGCGCATTTTATCAACATTATGCCCGAAGATAAAACTATCGGGTCGCGAAAAATAAATGAACTCAAAAATACAATGCTTACGCGCAGGCAACTCTTTTTCTGAAATTTTATACGATTGGATTTCATTTTTTTTTAATGTTTCTTCATCAATTACAATCATTTCGCCGGGTTCAACTTCCCGAAGGAGCTTACCGCTGTTTATATCAAACGCGCATGTTTCCGAAGCAACCATAAACGAACCGTTTAACGTGCCGATGGCAAGTGGACGAAATCCGTAAGGATCACGGGCTGCTACAAGTTTGTTGTTCGTCATTATCAAAAGACAGTATGCACCTTCTATACGCTGCAGTGCTTCTTTTATTTGGTCGATAGAATTATCAAGTTTACTGCGGGCTATAAGATGTAATATTACTTCGGTATCGCTTGTGGTTTGAAATATTGCGCCGTCGTTTACAAGTTCTTCGCGAAGCTGGGTAGCATTTGTGAGATTACCGTTATGAGCGATGGCAAGATTACCAAGCCTGTAATTAACAATAAACGGCTGAATATTTTTTCGAGTTTTTGAAGAACCGGTTGTAGAGTAACGGTTATGCCCTATAGCAACGAAGCCTTTTAATTCATCGCCGAATGCGGAAGGATCGGCAAAAACTTCGGACACTAACCCGTTACCTTTGAGAATGTTAAAATGAATTTTTCCTTTTGCGTCAAAATCGCGGGATACAATTCCGCATGCTTCCTGCCCCCGGTGTTGAAGCGCGTGAAGCCCATAGTAAGTGTGCAGAGCGGCATCTTTGCTGCCGTAAATTCCAAATATTCCGCAAAAGCTTTTAGGTTTATCGTCTAAGTAGTTCATTTC
>JAIOIM010000432.1 GCA_019912505.1 Ignavibacteriaceae bacterium | reverse complement strand
ATTGATACAAATGCAGCAATGCAGCAGAAGTAGTATTAACAAATATTTTTCACTCAAGGAGAAAAAAAGATGAAACGTAAAAATGTTATTGGAGCATTTGCATTAGTAATTATCGGAATTTTATTCGGTGCAATATTGGTTTCCGGTTTTGGTTTAGTTAGACCCGGTTATGCTGATGTACGTTTAGGCGCGCCGAATCCCCCGGTTAACCTTGATGCTGATGCGACGTCATTTAGTAAAGCATTTATTGAAGTAGCTGAAAAAGTAACCCCTACAATAGTTCAAATAAAAGTTTTATCTGAGGTAAACAACCACCATGAAAATTTATTCTTCTTCCCGTTCAAAGATATGCCAAAGGAGCAGCAAGGCTCAGGCAGCGGAATAATTATTTCGGATGATGGATACATTGTAACAAATAATCACGTTGTAGAAAAAGCTTCCAAAGTTACCGTGGGTTTATTTGATAAAAGAACATACGAAGCAAAAGTTATCGGCACTGATCCTTTAACAGATTTGGCTGTCATCAAAATTGACGCAGAAGATTTGCCGACTGCTTTTCTCGGCGATTCTGATAATTTAAAAGTTGGTCAGTGGGTTATGGCTATAGGCAATCCCTTATCGCTTTCATCAACAGTTACTGCAGGAATTGTAAGCGCAATGGGAAGAGGCAATCTCCGTTTAATTACCGACAGCTACGGAGTTGAAGATTTTATTCAAACAGATGCAGCAATAAATCCGGGTAACAGCGGCGGCGCACTTGTTGATTTAAGCGGCGCAGTTATTGGTGTTAACTCGGCAATTGCCGCTTCCGGTAACGGAACATATATCGGTTATGGATTTGCAATACCTGTAAACCTTGTTAAAGCTGTTGCCAAAGATTTAATTGCAAATGGCAAGGTAAGCCGTGGTTACATCGGAGTAAATATCGGACCAGTTGATGACGCGCTTGCTCGTTCACTTGGATTGGATAAACCTAAAGGAATAATTGTTCAAGGTATTGTAGACGGCGGCGCAGCTTCAAAGGCAGATATTAAAAAAGGTGATGTAATTTTATCCGTTGATGGGCATGAGGTGGATGAGCCGAATGAATTGCAGAGTTTTATTGCAAGAAAATCAGCCGGAACAGATATCAAACTTACATTATGGCGCGATGGTAAAGAGATAAATCGTACAGTCACTCTTAAAGCACGAGACGCAGATGCTAAAGCCGAACCTGTCTCTGAGAAAAAAGACGCTGAAGTTGAGAGTGAAACCTCGAAAAGCACCGAGGAGTTCAGCAGCATAGGTTTAACTATTAAAAATTTATCAAGCATTGAAAAAACTCAATATAAAGTTGAAAGTGGAGTTAAAATTTCGGCAGTTAAACCATATAGCCAGGCTGCAGATCAACAGTTATTTGAAAACCTTATAATTATTAGCGCAGATAAAAAGAAAATAAATAATGTAAATGACTTTAAAAAAATTATAGACTCGAAAAAAGGTGGCGCTGTGCTGCTTGAAGTACAGGACAGTAAAGGTCAAAGCCGGTTCGCCGGTATTCAAATACCAAAAGATTAATTAATATTTGAAATAAAATTTATAAAAAGCGCCCTATTAAACGGGCGTTTTTTTATATTTGCCTGATTTTTTTTTTATACAATTATTATAAGTGATGATTAGATTTTTAACCGCCGGCGAATCGCACGGTAAAGCCTTAACAGCAATTATCGAAGGATTTCCTTCGAACATGAAGATTGAAGAAGATTATATAAACTTTCAATTAAAGCGGCGCCAGTCTGGTTACGGTCGGGGTGGGCGTATGAAAATTGAAAGCGATAGAGCCGAAATATTGTCGGGCATCAGATTCAGAAAAACTCTCGGGACACCTATTTCATTGTTAATAAAAAATAACGACTGGGAAAACTGGACTGAAAAGATGTCGCCAGAAAATAAAAAGAAGGATTCAGAAAAAATTTCAATACCCCGTCCGGGTCATGCGGATTTAGTTGGCACAACAAAATATAATTTTGATGACATCCGAAATTCAATTGAGCGTTCAAGTGCAAGAGAAACAGCCGCCAGGGTTGCAGCGGGTTCAATTGCTCGTAAGTTTTTAGAAGAGTTTGGTATTACCATAGGTAGTTATGTTGAATCGATAGGCGGCATTTATCCAAAAATTAATTTTCTTCAAAATTTGTTTTCAAATAAAATTGATGAAAATTTTAGCGCGAGGTCTCTTTCCGAAATATCTGATAAAAGCGAAGTAAGGGTACTTGATGAAGAACATCAAAAAAAAATAATTAATAAAATAAAAATTGCAAAGAAAAAAGGGGACACGCTTGGCGGAACATTTGTCGTGGCTGCATCCGGGCTTCCAGCAGGTATGGGCAGTTTTATTCAGTACGATACAAAAATAGATGCAGATATAGCGGAAGCTATAATGTCGATAAATGCAGTTAAAGCTATTGAAATAGGGACTGGATTTTCCTGTGCCGATTCGTTTGGTTCATCTTCGCACGATGAAATAATAACACGCGGTGAGTCATTCAGCCGAAAAACAAACCGAGCCGGTGGAATTGAAGGGGGTATGACGACAGGTTTACCGATTATTGTACGCGCTGCAATGAAACCGATAGCAACACTGATGAGCCCGATAGAAAGTATCGATTTAGAATCGATGAAAAAAGTTGATGCACGGCGCGAACGGAGCGACTTTGTTGCCGTGCCGGCGTGTGCGGTAATTGCCGAATCGATGCTTGCCTGGGTTTTGGCAAAACATTTCTTAATAAAATTCGGCGGCGACTCAATTGAAGAAACAATGGATAATTACAATAATTACACAAAAAAAATTTTTAAAAGAGTAAAAAAGAATTTTGGTAGAAAATGATAAAATTAAAGAGGTTTGTTTTTAATCCGTTTGCTGAAAACACGTTTCTTCTTTGGGATGAAGAAACAAGAGAAACGATGATTGTTGACCCCGGATGCAGCAACCGCACGGAAGAAAACGAATTAGAGTCGTTTATATTTGCAAACAAATTACTCGTTAAGTTTCTTATTAATACTCATTGCCACATCGATCATATCATCGGATGCAAGTTTATTGCAGATAAATACAAGCCTGTTTATCTTATTCCAAAAGAGGATGAGCCGCTTCTTCAAAATGGAAAAACTCAAGCTGCCATGTTCGGGATAAAACTAAATGAGCCGCCGAAACCGGATGATTATTTGAGCGAAGATAAAGTATTATTTCTTGGTTCAACCTCTCCAAAATTATTATTTACACCGGGGCATACACCGGGCGAGTATTGTCTCTACTTTGGTGAAGAAAAATTATGCTTAACTGGAGATGTGTTGTTTCAAGGAAGTGTTGGTCGCACAGATCTGTGGGGTGCGGATACCGTAGCTTTGATGAACTCTATCAGAACGAAACTTTACACACTTCCCGATGATGTTGTAATTTACCCGGGGCACGGCGAAACAAGTACAATTGGCGATGAGAAAAAAAGTAACCCGTTTGTTAATGGATAATTTTTCTTCTTAACTTATTCAAACAGCCGACTTGAGTAAATTAAATAATTATTGATACTAAAAATATTGTTCAATATATTCCCATACAAAATTTAATTTATTTGTTAGCTTTTGTGCAAAAAGTTAAACCTAAAAAAAATAGCATGGTTGTATTCAAAACATAACCATTTTTTCAACGATTTAGATTAATAATAAACGCAGCTGCGTATATTTATAATAGCGGGACGAATCTATAAATAAACTTTAAAACATTTTTATGACGAATAGAAATTTGAATAAATATTTATGGATATATCCTACAGCATATTTTGTGCTATGGGTGTTGTTATTCGAATTTATCTTACCCGCAAATAACATACTGCCAAAACCATCTACTGTGATAGAATCTGTAGGTACACTTTGGAGCGAGTATAATTTGCTTTATAACCTTTTGTCCACAATAGGGGCAATATACATCTCGATTTTCTTGGCTTACTTTGTTGTTCGGTTTTTTGTTCATGTAATCGGACGCGATAACCATCTGTTCCATTTTATTTTTTCTCTCGAAGGAATTTCGCGTTACATACCGGGATTAGTACTCGGGATATTTTTAATATACTGGTTTCCTAATTCAGAATTAGTTGAATTTATTTTTGCATTCCTTACGGCTTTTCTTTCTTTTACAATAAAAATAAACGATGAACTTAGAAACATCCCTGATGAGTATGTTAACAGTATTCGTTCACTCGGCGCGGAAGAATTTTTTATACGAAAAAATATAATCTGGAAAATACTTCAACCCGGGATTATAAAGCATGCTTTTCTAATTCATAAATTTTTGTGGATTACATTAATTGCATTTGAATTTATAAAAGGTGGTTTCGGTATAGGAGTAATATTTAAAAAAGCGCTGCAATATAACGACCTTGCCGTTATCTTTTTGACTGCATTGATA
>JAIOIM010000431.1 GCA_019912505.1 Ignavibacteriaceae bacterium | reverse complement strand
ATGTAACCTCTTTATTATTTAAATAACTGCAAACTTTTCAATCCTTTAAAATTCTGGACGTGATGTTTTAAGAATTTTTCAAGATAATTTATTGATTTGCTTATGGTTTCAATTTTTATTGATTCAACAATTCCATTGTTCTTTAGACAACTAAATAGTCTAAAAAGTTCCGCATCAATTAAAAAAGATTGTATATGCTCATTTTTACAATTACTACACAAAATACCAAGATCATAATTATAAGCCAAATCACCAGCGGCAAGATTTTCTTCACCGCATGCATAACATTTTTCAATCTGAAATTCGTAACCGATTTCTTCAAGAAAAAATAAAAAAAATCTGCCGAAAAGAATACCGCTGTGGTTGTTTGATGAATTAAAAAGCTCCAGGATTCTAACAATGCCTTTGAATAATCTTTCGTGCGGCTCATGTTCAGGGATCAAAGATTTTGTTAATTCCAGAACGGCATGAGCGTATTGAAGTTTTTCATAATCTTCTTTAATCCGGGGGAAGTGGGAAATTATATCGGCAGAGGTAAGAAGTTGAACGTCCCTCGATTCCTTATTGTAAATAATTACACTTAAATAATTAAGCGGGTCAACAACACTGCCCATTTTCGATTTTGGAGAACGGGCACCCTTTACAATTGCTGTTAACATTCCCTCATTTTTTGTAAAAAGATTTACGATGTTACTTGTATCGCCGTAATTAATTTTGTTTAATACTATAGCTTCTGTTTTAAGGATCGCACTCATCTTAAAAAATTATACGGGAAGAAATAAACTTCCTCCGCTGTAATAATTCCGTTTATTAGATGTGAAGGTGTAACATCAAACGCCGGTGTAAATGCCTCATAATTTTCGGGAGTTATTTTATTGCCGTTAATCGAAAGCAGTTCTGCCTTATTTCTATATTCTATTTTTATATCGGTGCCGCTAATAGTTTTTCTATCAATTGTTGTACTGGGCGCTGCAATATAAAATGGTATATTGTGAAAATTACAAAGCACAGCAAGCGTATAGGTACCAATTTTATTTGCCGAATCACCGTTAAGTGCAATTCTATCGGCACCGGTAACCACCAAATCTATCTTGCCTTGCTGCATTAAAACCGCCGCGCTCGAATCGGATTGAATATGAAAAGGTATTTTATGTTTCTCCAATTCAAATGCTGTTAGGCGGCTGCCCTGAAGCAATGGACGTGTTTCATCAGCATAAACCATATTAACAAGCCCATGCTCGTGTGCTGTTTTTATAACATTAAAAGCCGTGCCGTCACCACCGGTTGCAAGAAGTCCGGTATTACAGTGCGTTAACACAGTCGATTTTTTTTTAAATAATGGGAGTGAGTTTAATCCAATATGTCTGCAATTTTCTTTGTCTTCTTCGTGAAGTTTTTCTGCTTCATTTACTAGAAGATTGTAAACATCATCGCTGCTGTTTCTCGATTCAAAAACTCCCTTTAGTTTATCGAGCGCCATAAATAAATTTACCGCGGTTGGTCGGGTAGATGC
>JAIOIM010000430.1 GCA_019912505.1 Ignavibacteriaceae bacterium | reverse complement strand
ATATAAATCTTGGTAATACCGCCTTTGAAAACAAAGAGTACGATAAAGCGTTGGTGTATTACAATAAATCGTTAACGAGTGAAAATACATATTTGGCGCATGTTTTAGTTGGAAATACTTTTGCCGTAAAGGGTAATTTCCAGGCTGCGGAAAATGCCTACGAGGAAGCAATAAAGCTGAATAACTTTAATGAGCTTTCTTATTTTAATCTTGGGTTAATGTACAGCCAAACAAACAAAATTGAAAAAGCAATAAACCAGTTTAATAAAGTAATAGAGATTAATCCCAATTTTTCGGATGCTTATAGAAATCTTGCAATTGCCTTATACATACAACACGAGTATAAGGCTTCGCTTGAGTATTTTGAAAAATATTTGACGATGGTAAAAAGTGAGAGTTTGCGAAAATCCGTTGAAGGCGATATTGAAAATATCAAGCAACTTATAAAATTAAATAAGTAAATTAGTATAGAAAAAATTATATTTAGCAAAACCTATATCAAAATAAAATGCAGCTTAAAAAATATTTATATAATCTAAAGGAATTGAAAGGTTATTCAATTCTTGTAGTACCCGATGATACCGGCAGAGAGGCAAGAACGCATAAATTATCGATGCGGAAAATTTACTTGTTGGTTATAGGTTATACGGTTATTGCTATGCTTCTTGGTTTTATTCTTTTTAATATAACCCCGCTTGGTTTGATGATTTTTCCTAAGTACGCAAATTTAACCTCGTCCGATTTACAAAAAATTGAAACGCTAAATGAGAGGATGCTATTTTTATCGAGAGAACTTGAAAATCTAAAGTCTACAAATGAACAGCTTCGTCACGCAATTATGCTGGGCGATTCAACTTTGCTGGATTCGCTAAAAAATAAAGACGAATCAACAAAAAAAAATAAACTCCCTGCCGGAGGAAATTTATTAGCTGTTTTCCGTCATCTCTTTTTGTTTGATTTTAGTTCTCCGGATAATTTATATTTTTACCCTCCTGCAACTGGTTTTATAAGCCGCCCGTTTAATCCCGATAAAGGGCATATGGGTACCGATTACGTGCTTAAAGCCGGAACGCCGGTATACGCATCAGCAAATGGTTATGTGTTGTTTTCCGGGTTTACATCTAACGATGGCTATATGCTTATGATTTCGCACCCGGGGGGATTTGTAACGGTGTACAAACATTGCTCGGTATTGATAAAAAAGTCGCGCGATGATGTAATACAGGGAGAAATAATAGCATTAAGCGGTAACAGCGGCAAAATTACAACCGGACCGCATTTACATTTTGAAATTTGGAAAGATGGATTTCCGGTTAACCCGGAAAAATATTTATTAAAATATTAGTGGAGAAAAAAATTGAAAACAAGACCTAACGACCTCGGCAAAGACGAAGTAACAATAATTAGTGCCGGTGTATCAATTGAAGGAAAATTGAACAGTAACGGAAATGTACGCATTGATGGTGACGTGAGGGGTGACGTAGTTGCTACCGGCAATGTTACTGTTGGAGAGAACGGTGAAGTAAATGGAGAGTTAAGAGCTTCGGTTGTTACCATCGGAGGTAGAGTAAACGGAACAATACATGCAAAAGAAAAATTGGTTTTAGAATCCAAAGCGACATTAAAAGGAGACCTTGTAACAAAAATTTTGGTAATTGAGGCTGGGGCTAATTTTGAGGGAAACAGCTCGATGGGCGGATCTTTGGAAGCACCTAAGTCTCCCGGCATTCAACCCGGATTAAAATAAATGAAAAAAGAAGACAAAGATACTGAGCAAAATAAAGTACTGCAGGAAGTAACTCCGTATCTTGGTCTTGGGCTTCAGCTTGCAATTACTATTACGGCTATGGCACTGCTTGGCGTGTGGCTTGATGGAAAATTTGATATAAGCCCTATACTTACAATTTCATTATCCTTTTTTGGTATTTTCGCCGGGATGTACAATTTTATTAAATCGGTAACTAAGTCGGAAAAATGAAAAAAGAGGACAAGATAGTCTACTTTGTTGTATTCCTCGTCCTTCTTTCAATTGTTGTCGGTTGGCTCGGAGTTTCTGCCGGGTATTTTTCTTCGTCAAATTTACTTGCTGTTACCGTTAGCGGGATTATTACTACACTTAATTTTACCCTCGGCTTATTTGCAATAAAATTAGGGTTAAAGAGGTCAGATCAGTTTTTTATGGCTCTTTTTTTTGGCGGAATGATTGTCCGTTTAACCCTGCTTTTAACATCTGTAATAATTTCTTTAACCGTTTTGGAATTAAAACAGAATAGCTTTATATTTTCAATCTTCATTTTTTATATTTTGTACTTAATTACGGAAGTAGTACATCTAATTTTCAAAAGACATTAAATTTTTATGCCTTTGAACAGCATTACAGATACATTAGCTATAGCAGATACCATAGCGCATGCCCAGAAAACCGACAGCGGCTGGATTATGCACCACATTATGGATTCGCGAGTTTTGGAACTCCCGATAATTGGTGAGGTACAGTTTCCCCAATTCCCGATTATTTTTGGTGTAGACTTAACGCCGACAAAGCATATTGTGTTTATGTGGCTTGCAGCGGTGCTTGTTTTTTTGGTTTTTGGCGCAGTTGCTTCAAAATATAAAAAATCGATAGTGCCCAAAGGAATCGCAAATTTCTTTGAGGTTTTTGTTATTTTTGTGAAGGATGAAATTGCAAAACCAACAATCGGACATGGTTACGAAAAGTTTCTGCCATACCTGCTTACGGTTTTCTTTTTTATCCTTTTTGGTAATTTTCTGGGGCTTGTGCCGTACGCATCTACATTTACAAGCAACCTTGGTGTTACAGCCACTTTAGCCGTATTTACATTCATTGTAACGCAGGTTGGCGGAATGATTCATAACGGAGTTTTTGGATATATGAAAGGTTTGATGCCGCATGGTATTCCATGGTGGATGATGCCAATAATGATTCCCGTAGAATTTCTCGGTTTGTTTACAAAACCGTTTGCTTTGGCTATACGTCTTTTTGCAAATATGCTGGCAGGGCACACAGTTATTTTGGCTCTTATCGGGCTCATTTTTTTCATGGGAACATATTTTGTAGCCCCTCTTTCGGTAGCTTTTGCGTTGTTTATATATTTGCTCGAAATTCTTGTAGCACTTATACA
>JAIOIM010000429.1 GCA_019912505.1 Ignavibacteriaceae bacterium | reverse complement strand
ATAGTGTATAAGATAAGTGGAAATATAAAGTTAGTTTGTTATAATATCAACAGTTTAACTTCAAGGTTTATAAAAGAGAGAAGAAAATCTTTGCATAATTTGCTTTTTACCCGTTTTTTTTACCGATGAGTAGTGGAGCAGGTTATCACCGTAACTTGCTTCGGGAAAATATTCAGTAATATTTTTTTTTGCTGCGGAAAGTTCAGATTGTTTTAGCTTATCAATTTTATTTAAAATAATAAGGTACGGAACTTCTAAACGCCGCAGCATTTCATTTAGTTGGAAGTCAAGGTCGGTTGGCTTGTGCCTGCTGTCTATAAAGTGTAGAGCTAATGAAACATTTTTTGAAGCAGAAAAGAATTCGTCTATTAAGTGTGACCAGTATGCGCGTTCCTTTAAACTTGTTTTTGCATAACCGTAACCGGGTAAATCTACAACGAATATTTTTTCATCTATACGGTAATAATTTATCGATCTTGTTTTCCCCGGTGTAGAAGAAATCTTAGCAAGACTTTTCCGGTTGAATATAGAATTTATAAAAGATGATTTGCCGACATTTGATCTGCCGCAAAGAACAATTTCGGGTAAATTTTCTTTCGGTAAGTCCGATAGCTGATAAACTGAGGTTACAAATTCTTGTTTGTCAAACATAATTTATTTTTTAATTAGAAATAACTTAACCACACAAACCTTCAGCTTTATTTATAAACTGTGTAGTTACAATTTAGAGTAAAGCATGTTTACAAAAATCACAATAAAAAAAACGCCCCGTAAATACGAGGCGTCTTTGAGAAAAAAGATTTTAAGTTATTACAACTTAGTTTCTTGTAAAACGTTGGCGTCCTGAACTTCTGATTTTGCATCTGCTTCTCGTTTTGCATCGCGTTTGCTTTCACGAGCTTCTTTCTTTTCTTCGGCTCTCTGGTTTGCGATGTCGTTGTAATCAACAAGTTCCAAAATAGCCATAGCAGCTGCATCGCCTTTACGATTGCCGAGTTTTACAACTCTTGTAAAACCGCCGGGTCTTTCTCCAACTTTAGGCACTATTTCGCTAAATAATTCTTTAACAACTTCTTTGTCATGTATTTTTAACATAACCAAACGCTGATGATGAAGACCGCCTTTGCGGGCTTTGGTAATTAAATCTTCAACATAACCTCTAGCTTCTTTAGCTTTAGCAACGGTTGTTTTAATTCTCTTATGCTTTAATAAAGAAGTTGCAAGCGCGCTCATTAATGCAGCACGATGACTCGCGGTTCTTCCTAATTTTCTGCCTTTAACTCTGTGATTCATTTAAATAACCTTTTACTCAAAATTATTGGTTTTCTAATTCTTCTTTTATGTAATAATCTACGTCCATGCCGAATTCAAGATTAAGTGTTTCTACAATTTCCATTAACTCTGCAAGCGACTTGCGTCCGAAGTTTCTGAATTTTAGCATTTCAGATTCATCTCTGCGAACTAATTCTGCCAGATTTTTTATGTTTGCTGCTTTTAAGCAGTTGTGTGAACGAACGCTAAGTTCCAAGTCATCTACATTAGTAAGAAGAACTTTTTTAATTCTTTCTTTTTCGCTGTCTTTTTGAGAAGCTGCTTGTTCTTCTTCCTGATCAATATCAAAATTAATAAACAGTTGTATATGCTCTTTTATAATTTTAGCAGCCTGGGTTAATGCATCTTCCGGTGTAATTGATCCATCGGTATTAATCTCAAGTGTTACTTTTTCAAAATCGTTTTTATCGCCTATACGTACATTTTCAATATCATACTTTACGTTTACAATGGGTGTAAAGATTGAGTCGATAGGAATAACGCCAATTGTCTGCTCCGGTGAAATGTTTTCAGCCGATGGAACGTAACCTTTACCTTTTCCAACTCTAATCTCAACATCAATTTTTGCATTTTTATTC
>JAIOIM010000428.1 GCA_019912505.1 Ignavibacteriaceae bacterium | reverse complement strand
TCCTTATATATATATTATCTTATCAACTGAACTATGTGGAAAAAAAATAGCTTTATAAAAAACCGAGATCAAGTTTTGCGACTTCGGACATCATGTCTTTGTCCCATGGCGGATTCCAAACAACTTCTGCCTTGGCTGATTTTACACCCAACATTGCTGCAATCTTTTGTTCAACTTCCGGAGGAAGCGAACCTGCTACCGGGCATGCCGGCGATGTTAACGTCATTTTTATTTTTACGTTTGCATCATCATCAATGCTTATTTCGTAAATCAACCCAAGTTCAAAAATATCAACCGGTATTTCAGGGTCGTAAATTGTTTTTAACGTCTGTATGATTTGTTCCTCTAATGCCTGTTTGTTTATTGTTGCCATAAAATAAATTTTAATTGTTTGTTAATATTATTCTTCAATTGTAACAGTTGAAGTTTCATTTTTAATAGCCGACTGCATCGTATGCCATGCAAGGCTGGCGCATTTAACGCGTGTCGGAAAATCTTTTACCCCGGCAAAAACTGCAAGTTTACCGAGTTCTTCCAATGCGTTTTCATCGGCAGTCTTACCGGTTATAAGATCGTGAAATTTTTCAAAAAGTATTTCTGCTTCCGCAACAGGTTTGCCTTTTACCAGCGAGCTCATCAACGAGGCGGATGCTTTTGAAATTGCACAACCCGTACCTTGAAACGAAATGTCTTTTACAATGCCGTCTTCAATTTGAACGTAAACATCAATCTTATCGCCGCACAGAGGGTTGTAACCTTCGGCAAAATGATTGTGGTGGTCTAACTTTTTAAAGTTGCGCGGACTCTTATTATGGTCAAGTATTACCTGCTGGTAAAGTTCTCTTAATTCTTCGTTCATTTAAAAACCTTAATTACTCTTTTTAACCCGTTTATCAAAATATCAACTTCATTTTTTGTGTTGTACATGGCAAACGATGCTCGTGTGGTTGCCGGAATTCCAAACCTGTGCATCAACGGCTGCGTGCAGTGGTGCCCGGTGCGAACGGCTATACCCTCAAAATCTAAAAACGTACCTACGTCGTGCGGGTGAATAGTATCGAACACAAAAGATATAACACCGCATTTGTTTTTTGCCGTGCCTATTATTTTTAACCCTTCTAAATTTAAAAGCTCAGCAGTGGCGTATTCGAGCAAACAGTTTTCGTGATGCGCTATAGCTTCGAGTCCAATTTGCTTAACGTAATCTATTGCTGCGCCAAGTGCTATTGCATCGGCAATGTTTGATGTTCCTGCTTCGAATTTATGAGGCAGTTCGTTATATGTGCTTTCACTATAGGTCACCTTCGCAATCATATCCCCGCCTCCCATATACGGAGGCATAGAATCGAGAAGCGATTTTTTGCCGTATAAAATACCAATACCTGTGGGACCGTAAAGTTTATGACCCGAAAAAGCGAGAAAATCGCAGTCAAGTTTTTGAACATCTATTTCGAGGTGATTTACAGTTTGAGCCGCATCGAGAAGCACAGGTACGCTGTGCAGATGTGATGTATCAATTATTTTTTTTACATCGTTAATTGTACCAAGCGAGTTCGATACATAATTAATTGCGGCAAATTTAGTTTTTTCTGTGAAGAAATTTTCAAGGTCATCTAATACTAATTCGCCGTTATCATCAACCGGAATTATTTTTATTTTTAATTGTTTTTCTTTTGCTATTAACTGCCACGGCACAAGGTTGGAATGATGTTCCATTCCGGTTAAAATTATTTCATCACCTTCTTTTAGGAATGCCCTGCCGTAAGATGCTGCAACAAGATTTATTGCTTCGGTTGTACCGCGCGTAAAAATTACTTCGCTTTCGCTTTTTGCGTTTATAAACTCTTTAATTTTTATACGGGCATCTTCAAAAGCTTTTGTTGAAACTTCGCTGAGATGATGAACGCCGCGGTGAACATTTGCATTCATGCTTGTGTAGTATTCAACAATAGAATCTATAACCGCCTGCGGTTTTTGCGCTGTTGCGGCGTTATCCAAGTACACAAGGGGTTTGCCGTGTATTGTTTGAGCAAGGATAGGAAAATCTTTTCTTATTTTTTCAACATTGTATTCGTCAACTCCGGTTGTCAAAGGAGTAAGGGTTTTAACGCTCACGTTAATTCCTATTGGTTAAATTTTCTTGATAATATGGTTTCGATATAATCTCTAACCGGCTGAAGTTTTATTGATTTTACAACATCACTGGCAAACGCGTGAAGCAGCATTCCACGACCTATATCATCCCCAATGCCGCGTGTTTTTAAGTAAAACATTGCTTCCTCGTCAAGCTGTCCTATTGTAGCGCCATGAGAACATTTTACATCATCGGCAAAAATTTCGAGTTGCGGTTTTGTGTTTATCACAGCGTCAGTCGAAAGTAAGATGTTATTATTTTGCTGGAAAGCATTTGTTTTTTGTGCATCTTGCCTGACGATTACTTTGCCGTTAAAAACCCCGCGCGAGCTGTCATCCAATATACCTTTGTAATGTTCGTGGCTGTTGCAATGTGGTTTTGCGTGGTCTATCAAAGTGTGAGTATCGCTTAGCTGACTTCCTTCAATCATAAAAAGACCGTTTAAAGTGCACTCTCCGCCGTCCTCATTAAATTTTGAGTTAACATCATTTCGAGAAATAATTCCTCCAAGTGAAACAGCGTGAGAAGTAAAATTACTCGAACGCTTCTGGTTAATCTCCATTCTCGAAATATGAAATGCTTTTTTACTTTCTTCCTGCAGCTTAACGTGATCGAAAAAAGCATTCTCTTCAACCACAACTTCGGTAACAGCATTGGTGAAATAAACATCATCCTGTAACGAAACATAATGCTCAAGCACAGAGGCGTGTGAGTTTTTTTCTGCAACAAATAAGTTGCGAGGCTGGGTAATCAGTTTTTCATTTCGCGAGTCCGTTATAAAAAGGATGTGAACCGAATCTTCAATTACTTTACCTGCTTTTACGTTTATAAAAGCTCCGTCAAAAGTGTATGCGGTGCTAAGTGCCGTAAATATTTGTCCATCGCTTAAAGCATATTTACCGAGATGTTTTTCTACCACCGTGTTGTTTTCTTCGTTGGCAGCAGCAATACTTTTTACAATTAAACCTTCCGGCAGGTTATCGAGTGTAGAAAGTTCCGGATGAAATTTGCCGTTAATAAAAACCATCACATATTTAAAAGCATCACCGAAGACAAATTTCTGAACATCGGCAGAGGATAGCAATGACGCATCAGACAGCGGATTAAACGTGTGTTTAAGAATCGGCGAAATATTTGTGTGCCGCCACTCTTCATTTTTTATGTTTGGAAAATCGGCATGCTCAAATTTTGTAAGCGCCTCTTTACGAACGGAGTGAAAAGCTTTTTTACTTTGTCCGTTCAAACTTTTTTCGAGCGCAGCAAAGCCGCTTATCAATGTATTTTTAAATTCTAAAATATCACTCATTATCTTTTTATCTCTTTCCCTGTTATGCAACTACTTTTTCTTTAATCCAGTCGTAACCTTTTTCTTCAAGTTCAACAGCAAGTTCTTTGCCGCCGGACTTCACGATTCTGCCTTTCGAAAGTACGTGCACAAAATCGGGGACGATGTAATTAAGCAAACGCTGGTAATGAGTAACAACGATAGTAGCATTTTCCGCCGATTTTAATTTCGTAACTCCGTTAGCAACTACGCGCAGCGCATCAATATCGAGCCCGGAATCGGTTTCGTCTAATATTGCCAGAGTTGGTTCAAGCACTGCCATTTGAAAAATTTCGTTACGTTTTTTCTCGCCGCCTGAAAAACCTTCGTTAACGGAGCGTCTTAAAAGGGAGTCGTCAAGTTCAACAAGTTTCATTTTTTGTTTTATCATTTGAAGAAAATCCACCGCATCCATTTGTTCTTCTCCGCGGTATTTTCGTATTTCGTTTACGGCGGTTTTTAGAAGATTAGTGTTGCTTACTCCGGGTAATTCAACCGGGTACTGGAATGCAAGAAATATCCCTTCGCGTGCGCGGTCTTCCGGTGAAAGTTCGAGAAGATTTTTGCCGTTATAAAATACTTCACCTTTTGTTACTTCGAAACTGCTATGCCCTGCAAGAACATTTGCAAGTGTACTTTTCCCGGAACCGTTCGGTCCCATTATGGCGTGAATTTCGCCTTTGTTAACGGTTAAATTTATTCCTCTTAATATTTCTTTACCTTCAACATTTGCGTAAAGATTTTTTATTTCTAATAACATATTTTTCCTTAAAAATTCTAATTTCTTATTCTAACTCTTGCTCTAACTCTTACATCCCCTTATCCCACACTGCCTTCAAGACTAACGCTAAGAAGTTTTTGTGCTTCAACCGCAAATTCCATCGGCAGTTCTTTGAATACTTCTTTGCAGTATCCGTTTACAACCAAACCAATCGCGTCTTCAGTTGAAATACCGCGCTGGTTTAAATAAAACAACTGGTCTTCACCTATTTTTGATGTTGTTGCTTCGTGCTCTACCTGTGCTGATGGGTTGCTTATCTCAAGATAGGGGAATGTGTGTGCGCCGCATTTATCGCCGATTAATAGTGAATCACACTGCGAAAAGTTACGGGCGTTTTCTGCCTTCCTAGCAATTTTTACTAAACCACGATAGCTGTTCTGACTCTTACCGGCTGATATACCCTTTGATATAATTGTACTTTTTGTGTTTTTGCCAAGGTGAATCATTTTTGTACCAGTATCGGCTTGCTGGCGGTTATTGGTTAGCGCAACAGAATAAAACTCGCCGATTGAGTTATCCCCTTGCAAAATACAGCTTGGGTATTTCCACGTAATTGCCGAGCCGGTTTCTACCTGCGTCCAAGAAATTTTTGAGTTAACGCCTCGGCATGCGCCCCGTTTTGTAACGAAGTTGTAAATACCGCCTTTGCCTTCTTTGTCGCCGGCGTACCAGTTTTGAACCGTACTGTATTTTATCTGTGCGTTATCGAGTGCCACAAGTTCAACAACCGCTGCGTGCAATTGGTTTTCATCCCTCATGGGAGCGGTGCAGCCCTCAAGGTAACTGACATAACCCCCTTCATCGGCAATTATGAGAGTACGTTCAAACTGTCCCGTGTTAGCGGCGTTAATTCTAAAATATGTAGAAAGCTCCATCGGGCAGCGAACACCCTTGGGTATATAGACAAACGAACCATCGCTGAATACGGCGGAGTTTAACGCGGCGTAAAAATTATCGGTTGAAGGTACAACGCTGCCGAGATATTTTTTCACAAGCTCGGGATGATTGCGTACCGCCTCGCTGAATGAACTAAAGATTATTCCAAGCTCGCCAAGTTTTTCCTTAAAAGTTGTTGCTACCGAAACACTGTCAAAAACCGCATCAACCGCAACACCGCTTAAACGCATTTGCTCCTCTAATGAAATACCAAGCTTTTCAAAAGTAGCGCGTAACTCAGGGTCAACTTCATTTAAACTGTTGAGTGCCGGTTTTTTCTTTGGTGCCGAGTAGTATGATAAATTTTGATAATTAACGGCGGGATATTTTACATTCGACCAGTGTGGTTCTTCCATTGTTAACCAATGCCTGTATGCTTTTAATCGCCACTCAAGCATAAACTCAGGTTCTTTTTTTATAGCAGAAAGCTGGCGGATAATATCTTCATTCAAACCAACAGGAAGGGTAAAACTTTCAATATCTGTTACAAAACCATATTTATATTCTTGGTTCGCAAGTTCTTCTATTTTCTTAACTTCAGTCGAACTCATTTATTCTCCAATCAGTAAGGAATTTTCTATTTTTTTCAATTTCTAATTCAAAATTATGCAATCTATACAAAAATTTCAAGATTAGATTTATCATTAACTCAAACAATTTTT
>JAIOIM010000049.1 GCA_019912505.1 Ignavibacteriaceae bacterium | reverse complement strand
TATTTAGATTGGTTGAATACTCTAGCTCATAACTGCTCACAGTGGAAATAGTTGGTAAAAACCAGGTCATTGTTGGTGAAATTGTATTTAAGGCAATACTGCCAACGGGGCTTCCTAAGCTTGGTACTGCCGGCGCATATTGAGTGAAGACAACGAAACTACCTATTGCCGAGTAAGCTGAATAAACATTTCCGTCAAATGATTGAACCTGCCAGTAATAAACTGTACCCTGGCTCAAACCGGAAAGAGTATAATTTAACACCTGAATGTTAGGAATAACTATCGGGTCAGACATATCAGAGTTGATTGAATATTTTAAAGTATATTCCAATCCTATCGAGTATGAGTTTAAAAACCAGTAGAGTGATGGATTGACGGTATAAACCGTTGCGAGCCCAATAGGCCACGATAAATTAGGAATAGCTGCTGTACCGGTTGAACTATTTACAACAAATGTTTCCGGGGTTGTCCAATTGGAAAAATTTAAGCCATCCGTTGAACGAACGCTCCAAGTATAAGTTTCACCTCCTATTAAACCGCTAATTTCATACGAGGTTGACATAATATTTAAATCTGTTGCAACCCCTGTTAATGCACCGTTTCTCAATTCAACCTCAAAGGTTAAATTTGCTGTAAACGAACCAAGATACCAATTTAGAGTTGTGATAGGGGAATAAACTTGTGCTCCGGCAACCGGCCATGATGGTGTTGGAACAACAGGAGTGTTTACATAAGAAACTACCGTAAATGTTTCAGGCGGGGACCAGTCAGAATATTCCGAGCCTAACTTTGAACGAACACTCCATGAGTATGTATTTCCGCCAACCAAATTGCTTAGTTGATATGTAAGTGAATTAATGTTTCCATACGTAAAGGTTCCAGTTAAATTACCGGGTCCGCCGCTCACAAATTCAATTTCATATGTTAGCCCTGTTCCATCTGCGCCAAGATACCAGTTAAGCGAAGGTGAACTTTGATAAACTACAGCGTTATCCACCGGCCATGATGGGGTAGGAATAATAAGCCCGTTGTTTCCTGCAATAGTGAAAAAGCTTACGGGTTCTGACCACGCTGAATAATTGGAACCAGATTTTGAGCGGACCTGCCATGAATATTGAGTTCCTCCGCTCAACGAGGTAATTTCTAAAGAAGTGCTACCAATGTCTATGTGCGTCGGTTGCCCAAGTAATGCTCCGACTCCTCCTTCTCTAAACTCAACTTCATAAGAAAGTCCAAGGCTAGAATTGTTAAGATACCAATACAGGGATTGAGTATATGTATAAACAGTTGTTCCTCCCGATGGCCAGGATGCAATTGGTTTGAAAGCAACTCCGGCAGAAATAAAACTTTCTATATTTGAGTATGAGATAATATCACCTCCCGCAGTTTTTGAACGAACCTGCCAATAATATTTTGTACCGGGTAACAAACCTTCCAAGATGAAAGAAGTTGCGTTAATGTTCGGAACTATTGTGGGTGTGTTAAGCCCAGAGTTAGTAGCGTACAACAAATCATAAGAAATCCCAATTCCGGAACTATTTAAATACCACGATAATGTAGGTGGTTGTGTACCTAACGAAGCTCCACCAATCGGCCATGAAAGCATTGGAGTTTTAGCTTCAAAGGTTGTAAAACTTGCACTCGCAAACTCTCCATTGCCTGCAAAGTTATTTGCCGCTACCCTCCAGTAATATTGAGTACTATTACTCAAACCGGAAAGATCATACGTTGTAGATGTTAAACCGCTCAAATTAACAATTAAGTTACCGAATGAATTATCATCTGAAACTTGTAGAAAATAATTGTCGGCATTCGAAACTGATGACCACTGTAATTGAGGTTCAATCGAAATGTTGACGGCAGAATTTGCAGGTGAAATCAAAACCGGAGTGTGAGGAATTTCAATTTCTGCAACAATGTCGCGGAAATAATTTGAATTATTATAGGACTGATTAGGAAAATTTCCAGGAGCTGAGTTAAACACCCCATTATTTCCATCACCAACAGTTGAAAGAAAGTCATGAGTGATTACAGATGCCAGTCCCTGGTGCTCGTACGGGTACTCTATATTTGCATTTACAGAAGCAACGTATATGGTATTTGCTGAAATAGTAACGGGGGTACTTAAAACTGCTGTTTGCCAACCGTAACTACTCTCTCCGATAAACGCTGCCTCCGCAAGTTGAGTTCCGTCCGCAGTCCATAACCGACCGGTATGAAGACCGGTTTCATTTGATGTTTTAAAGTAACGTATTGCAGATATAATCGCCTCCTGTGCAGAAATAAATTTCACACCCAATTCATAGGAAACATTATCAATAGCGGTGTTGGCTGGAACCTGATTTGTAAATATGGTACGAGTTTTAACTTCTTCCGCTATTATATCACGAAAATAATTTGTGTTATTAAAAGACTGTGTTGGGAAGTTACCCGGGGTTAAATCAAACACACCGTTGTTGCCATCGCTAATCGTCGATAAAAAATCGTTTGATATTACAGAGGCTAACCCTCCCGATTCAAAAACATAGCTTACATTTACGTTAACCGACACGATGTAGATGGTGTTTGAGCTAAGATTTACGGGGGTGGATACAACTGCTGTTTGCCACCCCGAAGCAGTCTCATCAAAAAACCAACCCTCTCCAATTTGCACTCCGCCTTCTGTCCATATACGCCCAATATGGAAACCTGTTTCACCTACAGGTTTATAATAACGTATCGCAGTTATAACAGCGTCTGTTGATGACATAAACTTTGTCCCAAGTTCATATACGTGATCACTATCTACCCCTGAAGGAACCTGTGTAGTAAAAATGCTGCTTTGAGCAATCACAGTTTTCGGGAAAAGAAAGCATAAAAATAGTATTATAGCAAACGTCATCGCAAATAGTCTTTGCTTCGTTTTCATATTCACACCTTTGGTATTTTATGAATTAATTAAAAATTCTCGGTTATTGTATGTTCGGGTAAATTAGCTGACTAACCGTATTACTGCTCAAATACGGTACCAATAAAAAAGTGGATAAGAATTCATGTTGAGGGTATTTAAATAAAATAGGTGTTTCAAAACAATTAAACGCCTCATTCTGAGGCAGAAACGTCTATTGGTTTTTGATGTTGAGAAAAAGGCGGTTGTTTAGAGTGAATTCATTAATCTATCAAATATAGACCAATGGAGAATGCGAATAATACGAAATGGTGATACTAATCGAGGACAGGAAAATACGAAATTTGTAAAGTTTATTTATCACACAGCATTTATTGTACTGATAGAAAATAATTACTTTCAAAAAAACAGAATTTATTTATGAGTCTGGTCTAAAAAGGTTGTAAACGGTTGAAACCGTTTTTGATTCTCTGTCTTTGCTCATTAACCCACGACTTAAGTCGTGGGTTAACAACAACCTAATACTATATAAAACCGTTTCAACGGTTTATATTTCTATCTCAAATTGAATTGTTGACCTTTTTAGACCAGCCTCATTTATTCTTGCTTTATTAAAAATTTTTACCAGCAAAAAAAATGCTTTAGAACTGAGCATCATCAAGCCGACGCCCGCCCATAAATCTTTTTGAATAATAATCGAGATCGAGCGAAGATATTATTACTCCGTGCTTTGAACTTGCGTGTGCAAAAAGATTATCGCCGATGTAAATACCAACATGTCCCGGTTTAACTCTTCTTCGCGTGTTAAAAAATATTAAATCTCCAAACAAAAGATCTGCCTTGCTGCTTATTACGTTTCCTTGGGTGTACTGGTCGCGCGCAGAGCGGAGAAGCGAAGTTGAAAGAACTTCAGAATAAACAGTCTGGGTAAATGCAGAGCAGTCAATTCCTTTTTTGGAATGACCTCCATATTTGTAGGGAGTATTCAAATATTCAATAATTTCCATCAACAGTTTCTCTTTCAAAGTACTGTTATCAGCGTCGAGTACGGTGCCGCTTCCGGAAGTACTGAATTTATTAAGAATTTCCGAGATGTCGACTGTCGGCTCTTCTTCCGGAAAGTCGTCAGGATCCGTTTCATCGTATACTTGCCCAAACTGCGATGAATCGGTTTGAATTGCTTTGTTTGATGGTACCGGATCATCTTGTGTGGTAAACCGAACGTCTTTAACTTCATTAATATTTTCGGTTTCTTTTTGATACCTGCCGGAACCTGAAGAAGCAGTACAGCCAGTTATAAGCAATGTTATAGTGAAAAGGAAGTAGTAGAGGTATTTAAATGTCATTATTTAACCAAGGTAACTTTTTAGATTTTTAGTTGATGAAGCATGCCGTAGGCTTCTGATTGCTTTTTCTTTTATTTGTCTAACTCTTTCGCGTGTCAAATGAATTCTTCCCCCTATTTCGTCCAAAGTAAGGGAATGTTCATTGTTAAGTCCAAAATAAAGTCTTATTACTTCCGCTTCTTTTTCGGTTAAAGAAGCCAAAGCGTTATTAATCTCCATTTTTAGAGATTGAGTATTTAGTTCATCATCGGGTGTTGGTTCATCATAGTTTTCAATTATATCAAGCAGATTATTTTCATCGCTTTGCGCAAATGGCGCATCGAATGAAATATGTTTACCCGATATATTTAATGCCAAAGCAACATCGGTCTCGTCCATATCAAGTTCCTGAGCAAGCTCCAGAGCGGTCGGTTCACGCTCAAATTCTTGTTCAAGATTGCTGTATGCTTTGCCAATTTTATTAAGAGCGCCAACCCTGTTTAACGGAAGCCGCACAATCCGCGCCTGCTCTGCCAGGGCTTGCAATATTGACTGCCTTATCCACCAAACCGCGTACGAAATAAATTTAAAACCACGTGTTACGTCAAACCGTTTTGCGGCTTTTATTAGTCCTAAATTTCCCTCGTTTATTAAATCGCCAAGGGATAAACCCTGGTTCTGATATTGTTTTGAAACTGAAACCACAAAACGAAGGTTGGACTTTATAAGCGTCTCAAGCGCAGTGTAGCTGCCTTTTTTTAATTCCTTCGCACAATGAATTTCTTCATCGGCAGTAAGCAGGGGTACTTTTCCAATCTCCTTAAAATACTTATCAAGAGATTGACTCTCGCGGGTTGTGAATTGTTTTTGAATTATCACCTTTGACCTCACAAAATATTTTTGCAAAGTATTTTTACTATTGGCAATCATCGAAATAAAATTATTCGAGTCAAAGCTAAAAACCAGCCAATATTTAAGAGCCGCATTGTGAATTATTGCATTTTCACAATTGTTTGGTTTCTGCAAAAATAAATTAAACTTTATAAAAATAAAAGTTTAAATCCGTTAAATCTTCACTCAGCGGCGTGATGAGTTTTAACCCTGTGCTTTTGTATTTCTAAACGTCTAAGGTAATTATTACAAGTTTATTTATACTTACTACAGCGGCAAACATACTACCCGTATGCTCATATCATAATTATTATGCTGTTTGCGCTTAGTGTGTAACAGGAGCGAAGACCAGGAACTATTATTACACCGCTTGCATCCATTCGCTTCAATTCATCGGTTTGTACCGAAAATCTTCAACATCGGAAATTTTTGTTTCTAAAGTAATATTTATCTTTTCGGTTTTACTCATTTAAAAAACTTTTACCTTTTAACGAATTTTCAACATTAAAAAACTCGGCAATTGTTTTGGCTACATCCGAAAAGGTTTCTCTTGTACCCAGATTTTTCGACTGATTATTTTTTCTATGAAATAATAGCGGCACATATTCCCTGCTGTGGTCTGTGCTCGGAGTTGTCGGATCGTTTCCGTGATCCGATGTAATCATCAATGCGTCTGAATCATCCAAATTATTCAGAAGTTCGGTAATAAAATCATCAAACTCTTTTAGTGCTTTTGCAAAGCCTTGCGGGTCATTTCTATGCCCATAGTAAACATCAAAATCTACAAGGTTGGCAAAGATAAAACTATTATTAGCTTTTTCAGTATACTCCAAAATTTTTTCGCAACCCTCTTTGTTTGATTTTGTTTTTTCTTTTACGTCAATGCCTTTATAATTAAAAAGGTCGTTTATTTTTCCGATAGCTACTGTTTGAATTTTATTTTTTTGAAGCACATCCAAAATAGTATCGCCGGGGGGATTGAGAGAAAAATCTTTTCGGTTTGTCGTCCTGGCAAATTTTCCAATGCTTCCAATAAAAGGTCTTGCTATTACGCGTCCAACATACAAAGGTTCTATAAGAACTTTATCTCTGGTTATCGAACATATTTCATAAAGCTTTTCTAAAGGTATTATTTCTTCGTGTGCGGCTATCTGAAATACTGAGTCGGCAGAGGTATAAATAATTGGGAAACCGGTTTTAACATGCTCTTCCCCTAGCTCTTTTATAATTTCTGTCCCGGATGCTGCTTTGTTGCCTAATATTCCTTTACAACCGGTTAGTTCTAAAAATCTTTTAACAATATCTTCTGGAAATCCCATTGGGAAATATGTAAAATCTTTTTCAACTTTAATCCCCCCAATTTCCCAATGCCCTGTGGTGGAGTCTTTGCCTTTCGATACTTCTTTCATTTTTCCGAATGATGAAATTGGATTGTTATTTTTATCTACGCCTAATATCGGCGTTATATTTCCAAGACCCATTTTTGTAAGATTCGGTAGATTTAACCCGCCGACAGCGTTTGCCATATTTGTTAATGTGCTGCTTCCTTCGTCTTTGTAGTTTGAAGCATCGGGCAATTCACCAACGCCAACACCATCTAAAATTATTAGAAATAAATTATTCATATTTGTGTTTTTTTTAAGAAAAGGAAAAAGTATTTAATTAATGTTGCGTACTTTATTGCCGCCCTGCTCAATGGCTTTTTGCAGTGCAAGGTTAGCGTTATAAATTATCTCATCAACATCTATTTTGTTACTGGCAGAGGCAACGCCGATTGATACTGTATAAGTAGTCTGTTTGGAAACAACAGCAATTGGTTTTCGGGCAATTTTAACACGAAGTTTTTCTGCCCATAAAAAAACATCTTTAGTTGTTATATTAAAAAAATAAACCGCAAAAAGTTTGTCGCTAAACCTGCCAAAAAGATTTAACGGCGTCATTTCCTTCGAGATGGTTTCGGTAACTGCCATTAGCACTTTGGGGAATGGGTTTCCGTCAAACAATGATTCTTGTTCCAGGAAATCGTCAATACGAATTAGTGCCACTGCCCCAGGTACTTTTGTCTGTTCTGCTTTTATAAGATCAGAACTTAAACGCTCCTTAAAGGTATCTTCGTTTAAGGTTTGTGTTTCAATATCAACCGCGAGATAGCTTTTTAGTAAAGCCTGTGTTGAAAAGGAATAAAGAATAAACGAAAGAATGTTTACTGAACTTCTTAGAAATTGGATGTCGGAGTTTGTGTAAACATTTTTCTTCAAACTCTCAAAACAAAGTACGCCATAGTTTTGTTCGTTGTAAATAAGCGGTATGGCAATAAACGATCCATCGAAATTAACGTCTTCCACATTTGAAAATCTTTTATATGTTGAGGCGGATGTGTCGTCTATTTTAACCGGCATACCTGTAACAATTGATTTACCGACAAGCGTTCCGTTCAATTCTACATCAAGATTATGACCGACATATTTGAGCGATGTATTGTTTATTACTTTTATTGTTTTAAATTTTTGTTCGAGCGGGCGGTAATAAACAAATACAAAAGCATCATAAAATATTAATTGCTGCACTGCATTCTGCACTGCCGTAATTACATCTTCTTCTTGGGTAAATACTTTTTCGGGGTTTATCAAACTCAGCACACCTTTTAAACGCTGCTGCGAAACTGATTCGCTGTGTTTTTCTTCGAAGAGTGAAATAATCATCGTTAATACACGGACGAAACGACCAAGTGAATATATGGTTTCAATACCGAAAACATCCGAGGCTTTTGAATCAACAGCAATAATTGCAATGAGCTGTTTATCATAAAACAAGGGAACGCCAACAAAACTTCTTATTCCCTGCGCAGCAGTATAATAACGGATAACGTCCATCTCTGCAACCGGCGATATTTCATTCAGTAATTCAGGTTCACCCTTCTGAACAATTTTACCTAAGATATCATCCTGTATATCAATTTTTTGCTTTGTTATTTCGTTTGAATTAGAAATAAATTTTTCAACAGAAAGTTTTTCTTTCTTTTTATTATACCAAAAAAAGATTGCGGTGTTTGCGGCATAAGCTTCTTTTATAACAATCAATATTTTTTCTAGTACAAAAGCAAATTGTCCATCGTGCCCAAGATTAGCGGGCAGCACCTCATTTGCTATTTCTTCAAATCTCTGTTTTAAATCTGGTGGAACAATTTTGGTTCTTGCGGAACGATTCTCAGGGGTGTAATTTTCGGCAGTTATAACTTCGAGTTCTTTATTTTTCGATACTATCTGAAATGAATCGTCACAATCTGTTTCCAGCTTTGGGGCAGGAATTAAATAATCATCGGGTTCAATTTCTTCCTCGGTTTGATGCTCGGATGTGTATACAACTTTATCTCGAAGAAAGATTATGAATGCTACATAAACTACCAAAACGGAAACGGTAATTATTCTAATAACCAGGTCTTCACTAAGAAATAGTATAACTGCCAGTATCGGAACTAAAAGAAATATATAAAGACGTTTCCTT
>JAIOIM010000003.1 GCA_019912505.1 Ignavibacteriaceae bacterium | reverse complement strand
TATCTGATATTCCACTATATAAGGTATTTTTTGCACTCCCGCATCGCCCGAAGAATTGCCGCCGAAAATAAAAATTCTGTCATTATCTAATATTGCAGATGAAAAAATTCTATTAAAATTTTTATTCGTATCTGCAGTGGCAATAGGTGCCCCGATATTCCAAAGCTCTAAAGTTGATGAGTTTGCTGCCGTATCACTTAGCCCCCCAAAATAATAAACCGCATCACTTTCAACACCGCCCCAAAAACCAAAACGGGAATTATTCATGTGCGCTATAATTTTCCAGAGCGTTAAGCTTGGGTTGTATTTTTGAATATAATCAACATTAGATTGAGTAATACTTGAGTACCCGCCGAGCACGTAAATATTTCCACTATGAACCGTTGAGGCAGCGCCGGCAACAGGTATCGGCATCTCACCTTTAACAATCCAGGCGGGAAGTTGGGCATATAAATTTATATACACCGATATAAAAATTAGAATCACTTTTTTCATAATATTAAACTTAAATTTTATGTTTGTTCATCAATTACTATACCATTTATTCCTTGGTCAAATCAATCTTAACTAATAATGTCTCCCCTTGCTTTACGGATACGTTTTTGGTTTTGGTTTTATAATTCGGATTTTTTACAATGAGCAAATAATCTCCTGGTCTTGTTTTTATAGGAGCCTGCAATGGCGTTGATCCTTTTTTTATTCCGTTAAGAAAAACCTCGCCCCATGGGTAAACTTTACAATCAATATATCCGAAAAGTGTTTCGAGGTTAAAAGATAAACTTGTGGTCTCGCCGGCTTTTATTAAAACCTCCCCGTTGTACTCAGGGTAGTCGGGATGTGCAAGGCGTAATGAATATTTCCCCGCCGGTAATACGATGTCTTTACTTATAGGCGTGGTTTCCACGTGCCGTGAATTTATAAAAACATTAGCCCAGGGCAAGCACTCGATATGCAATTTGCCGTCAATAGGTTTTTCAGCGCTTATATTTTTATCTGTCTGTTGATATCGATTGATTGGAACTGGTTCTTTGCTTCCAACAGGAACAAGAATATTTTCTTTCACCGGAGCATTTTTGATTGAAGAGTCAGAAACCAGGGCTGGCTTATCTATTACTTCGGAAGAGTCGTTTGTTGTTTTGTCGGAAGTCTTTTCTATTTTTTTTTCGGTCAATACTAAAAACAACATTATTGCCGAGAGAATTACAACCAATGCAATGTAAATTACAGGATTTATTTTCCTCTTTGGTATAAGTTCTTCCTCTTCTGCCACAATGTCATGCTCAGGCAAGCTTAATAAATCGAGCACCGACTTTGCAGTACTAAATCTTTCAAATGGATTTTTTTTTAGCAGTGTTTCGAGGATAAGTCTGTAGCCATCGGGCAGGTCGCCAAGTTCTTCAAAAATCTTATTTTCATTATAAGCTAAAACTTTATTAAAGCTTTCGTTTATATCTGCACCGAGCAGCGGATTGTAACCTTTAAACAATTCAAACAAAACAATGCCGGCAGAAAACAAATCTGTTTTTTCAGTTAATTGCTCCCCCTCTACTTGTTCGGGCGACATGTAACATGGAGTGCCGACGAGCGAAAATTGACCTGATATAAAATTATCATTCATTACAAGCGCTAACCCAAAATCACTAAGTTTTAAATTAAATTTATCGTCAACTAAAATATTTTCCGGCTTAATGTCGCGGTGTATTATCTGGTGTTGATGTGCGAATGCCAGCCCCTTGAACAGTTGTGTTAAAAGAAATTCTTTTTGTGTAAGAGTTAGATTATTGTGTTTTATAATGTGCCGCAGGCTCAGGCTTTCAAAATATTCGAATGAGATATAAAAATATTCGTTGTATGTTCCGAAGTCGAGTACTTTTATAATATTAGGATGATCAAGCTGCGCTAGTATTTTTGCCTCGCGCTTAAAGCGTTCAATTTTTTCTTCGTCCGCCGCCGTTTTTGTATTGAGCGATTTTAATATTATTTTTTTACCGAGATAAATATGATTGGCAAGATACACCCCAGAGTGTTCATCCTTTTTTAAGCACTCCAATATCTCAAACTTCTCAAACATTATTTCGCGTGTACCCGGCATACTATTCTATACTAAGTTCTTTCAATTTTAATTGCACCCATCTAACCGAAACACCAAGCGAGTGCGCTGTGTGAGTACGGTTTCCATTGTATTGTTTTAATCTCTCTTCTAGCAAACCTTTTTCGATGTCTTTTAATGTGCCGCTAAAGTCAACACTAATTTTTGCTTCGGGGAGATGAATATGTTCGCTCCCTATTCTATTAGTTTCGCTGAGTATTGCTGCGCGCTGAAGTACATTTATAAGCTGCCTTACATTACCGGGCCAATTGTAATCTTCAAGTTTTTTTAAAGCGTCTGGTTCAATTATTAAATCATTATTTTTAAACTGTTTTAAAAAGTGCCTTGCAAGAATGGGTATGTCGCCATAACGCTGGCGAAGCGGAGGCAGAGTTACGGGGAATACATTTAAACGGTAAAATAAATCTTCTCTAAATTCACCGTCTTCAACCAGTGCCGCAAGGTTTTTATTTGTAGCAGCAATTAAACGGATGTCAACTTTTCTAACTGATGTATCCCCAAGGCGGGTAATTTCTCGGTTTTCAATTACACGTAAAAGTTTTGTTTGTACAGCCGGGGAAATCTCACCGATTTCATCTAGAAAAAAAGTACCTGACTCCGATACCTCAAGAAGTCCTTTTTTATCATTAACTGCCCCGGTAAAAGCTCCTTTTTTATATCCGAATAATTCGCTCTCAAGCAGTGACTCGGGGATGGAACCGCAGAACTGCGCCAAATAAGGTTTATTGCGTCTGGCGCTTAATTGATGGATTGCATGTGCAACAAGTTCCTTACCCGTTCCACTCTCACCGAGCAATAAAACCGTTGCATCGGTTCTCGAAACTTTATGAATTATACTGCTTAGCTCCTGCATCGCCTTACTCTCACCTACAATATCGGGCAGTTTATCAACCGTCGAAATTCGGTTTGCCAGTAGTTCGTTTTCATCTTTCAATTTTTCAACGCTGTCTATGCGGTCGAGTGCCAGGGAAACGAGGTTTGAAAAAAATTGTAAAAATACAAGATTGCTGTCTGTAAACTCTTTCCGGTTTAATTGTGTATCGGCTAAAATAATTCCCCATATTTTTTTTTCGCGGAAGACGGGTACGCCTATTACAGACTTTATATTTTTTAGCTGCACACTGTGGAACTGCGACAGTTGCGGGTCGCCCTGAACATCGTGATAAAGAATAGGCTGCTGAAGTTCAATTACTTTTTGAATAACACCGGATGAAAATTCTTTTATGTCCTCTATGCTTTTTTTCTCGGAGTTCCGGGCAGCTATTATTTTTGTTTCAATATCATCAAACCTGGCAAACAGGCTTCGCTCGGCTTTGAGTGTATCGATAATAATATCAAGCACATTTTCAATTAGTGATTGTCTGTAAACATCCGCATTAAGTGCGCGGTTTATCTCGAATAAAGCTTCGAATTGTTCCTGACTTAATTTTTTTATTGACGACAAATCTTTGTTCAAATATTCATTCATAATTATTGCAGTGTAAATGTTGCCGGTTTTGAACGAGTGCGGTTACTGAATTCATCAATAGCCCATATCGTCCAGAAGTATTCACCGGGTGAGAGTGATTGATTTATTTTATACGAAATTGAGTCTGACGAAATATTTTCTGTTTGCCACACAATTTCGGGGGGCGAGTTATCGGTGCTTATTTGAAGAAAATATTTAAATGAAAATCCGGGCGTAAACCTTTTCCAAGATAGGTATATGGGGCTTGATACTTCCTGATGGTTTGCCGGTGCTATAATTTCAATTTCCTGATTTATAATTCGTTTTATATTCGAACTGCCGGCGGTAAATATTCTCCCCTGTAAATCGCGAACGAGAATTTCAAAATTTTTCCCTATTACTTCATCTATTGAAAAAAGATTTAATTCGCCGAGAGTAATTTTTGCTTCATAAAAATGTGTGTTTACATTATAACTTAAAACTTTGAAGAAATTAAGCTCTTCATTTTTTATATAGACAGAGTCGATGTCGTTTACCCCATCGAGATCGGAAATAATTGTACTGATGAACAAATCGGTTGTTTGGCTATACTGGAATCGGTTTAACACAATACTGTAAAACTGCAGGCTATCGAGCACCGGTTTTGCATTTAAAAAAACTGCCACTTCTTTTTTCTTTTGAGTGTCCCATTTAATGTAAAGTGAATCGGTTACAAATTTATCGTTTTCAAAAAAAAGCCAGCCGTTAATAGGGCGGATGTTATCGATTGTAAACTTTCCAACGGAAGTCGTTTCTACAAATACGTTATCGTTATGCCAGTAAACGCGTACGCCTGCAAGAGGCACGTTTGGAAAACTAATAGTTTTTACCGTACCTGTAATGTTATTAAACGGCTTATCCGGATTTAGCGGATCAAGCGGATTTGTTCGCGGAGCATTACAATTAACAGCAGCCACTGCAAACAGTATAACGAATATGTAATTTAAAACTATATAAAATTTATTCATCTGTGCACAGGAAAATATGATTTAAAAATATCCTATTATTTTCTAAATAGAAAGAAGTTTTTAGTTATTTATTTTTCAAAAAAAATTAGCATCGCATAATCTTAAAAAGGAAAATTATGCAGATTGTATTCTTTCGATTTTACGAAGCGCTTAAACACAAAATGAAGGGAAACAAGTTAATGGCAAGTTTGAGCGGGAGG
>JAIOIM010000427.1 GCA_019912505.1 Ignavibacteriaceae bacterium | reverse complement strand
CTTCAATACCGCAGAAATTGCGGTTTAATTTTTTTGCCGCAACGGCTGTTGTGCCTGAACCGAGGAATGGGTCGAAAATCATATCTCCTTTTTTAGAACTGGCAAGAATTATTTTCGCCAACAGCTTCTCCGGTTTTTGTGTCGGATGATCTGTATTTTCGGGCATCGACCAGAAAGGAACGGTGATATCATTCCATATATTTGAAGGATGCGTAGCTCTAAAATTTTCGCCGCTGCTGTTTTCCCAATCCTTTGGTTTTCCGTTTTCATCTTTGTAAGGAGCTAATACTTTTCTTTTGATTTTTACATCATCAAGATTAAAAGTATATTTATCCGTCATTGTGCAAAACCAAATATCTTCAGTGTTGTTCTTCCAATTATTTTTTGAACCTCGTCCCTTATCACGCTCCCACGTAATTCTGTTTTGTACTACAAAATATTTTGATGCAGCTGTAAATAAAACATTTGAGGATTTCCAATCACCGCAAATATAAATTGACGCATCAGGCTTTAGTAACCGGACTAATTTACTAAGCCACGAATCAACATAAACTTCATACTCGGACAATTTCATCGCTTTAAATTTAGTGTCGTTAAATTTTTTACTCAGGTTGTAAGGCGGGTCAATAAATAATAAATCAACAAATTTATCGGGCAATAAATCTATAACCTTAAAAAAATCACCCTTTATTATTTGGTTATTTATATCATCAACATTTACATTCTTAGAAGGAGTAATGTGGAGATGTTTGAATTTTTCTAATTCTGCCGCAGACAAAGTTATTGTACGGTTATAGGGTGCTCTTTTTTTTTTCATTTATGTCGGGATGCCTGATTCGAAAATTTTTCTTTTAACTGCATCAGTTCTTTTATCAACTCTTCAAACTCGCTCAATAATTCCTCGGTATCTTTTTTAACTGCGTCATCAATTACTTCCGCTCGTGCAGCCGTTTCAATAGTGTGGCATAAATCCGACACTTTTTCGATGCCGAGCGTAACGCTGCTTCCCTTTAGTCTGTGGGCATAGAACTGAAGCTTTTTCGGATCATTTTTTTCTATTGCATCTTTAATATTTGAAAGACTCTTCGGAAGATCATCGATGTAAATATCAAGCAGTTCGGAAAAAAACACCATATCGTCTTCTGTTTGAAGATCCGTTAAAAATGATATTTTCTTTTCATCGATTAATCTAGGTGCTAATTTTTTATCAATGATTGCGCTGTAAACAGCTTCTTTTTCTTCATATATTATACTCCCCCATTGCTCAAGTTTCTTCTGCAATTCATCAACACGAATCGGTTTGCTTACATAATCATCCATACCGGCTTCCAGGCATTTTTCCCGGTCACCCTGCATAGCGTTTGCCGTCATTGCAATTATTCGCGGTCTTGTATCTGCTGAAAATTCCTCGGTAATAATTTTTGTTGCTTCATAACCATCAACTTCGGGCATCAAAATATCCATTAAAATAATATCATAATGAATAGTACGTGCCGACTCTACAGCTTCTTTTCCGTTGCCGGCGGTATCTACTCTGTAACCCATTTTTTCAAGTATGCGTATTGCAACACGTTGATTAACAGCATTATCCTCCGCGAGTAAAATTCTTAACGGATACTTCTCACCGAGTTTGTCATCAAATTTTATCTGTTTAAATTCTTTTTCATGACGAATCTGTTTTTTACCGCTTAAGCTCTTCAAAAGAACCTGATGTAGTTGTGCCTGCTTTATTGGTTTTGTTAAATAAGCCGAGAAGTGAACAATATCCTGATCATCCTGATCATCGCGCCTGCCGAGCGAAGTAAGCATTACTAATGGCAGTTTAATTCCTTTTTTTGTTTTTCTAATTTCCTTTGCAAGCGTCATTCCATCCATGCCCGGCATATGGTAATCAAGAATTGCGATATCATAATTTTCTTCTGATTTGATTAGCTCAAGTGCTGTAAATGGCGACTCGGTTGATACCGGTTCCATCCCCCATGAAGTAGTTTGAACTTTGAGAATACGCCTGTTTGTTTTGTTATCATCCACAATAAGAACGCGCTTACCGCGCAGTTCGGGTGACTGACCGTGTAAATAAACTTTAGATTTTGATGTAACGCCTTCTGCTTTTATAGTAAAGAAAAATGTGGTTCCTTTGCCGAATTCGCTTTCCACCCACATAGAGCCGCCCATCATTTCGGCAAGGCGTTTTGAAATAGCCAAACCAAGCCCGGTGCCGCCATGCGTGCGTGTAGTTGAGGAATCAACCTGGCTGAATGACTTGAATAACCTGTCCATTCTGTCTGCAGGAATGCCCATACCGGTGTCGCGAACGGAGATTAGTAATTCATATACTTCGCCGTCTTTAACCTCCGCTGAAGCAGAAATAAAAACCTCACCGGTTTCTGTAAATTTAACCGCATTAGAAATTAGGTTTGTGAGGATTTGCCTAAGCCTTGTTACATCTCCGTTAATTGTAACGGGAGTGTTGTTCTCAATTAAGTATGCTAAGTCAAGACTTTTTTCAGCCGCGCGGGAAGCAAGTAAATCTAATGAGTCTTCAATACAGTCGCGCAAATCAAACGGCTGGTTTTCTAAATCGAGTTTATCAGATTCTATTTTTGAAAAATCAAGTATATCGTTTATAATCACTAATAACTGATCGCCGCTCAACCTGATTGTTTCAACATATTCTTTTTGTTCCTCGGAAAGATCGGTGTCTAACAACAAACCCGTCATTCCAATAACACCGTTCATCGGTGTGCGAATTTCATGACTCATCAATGCAAGAAATTCGCTTTTGGCTCTTGCGGCTATTTCAGCTTTTGCAAGGGCATTGTCAAGTGCGCTATTTTTTTGGATGATTTCGTTACGCTGTTCATTTCGTTTTATTACCGCGCCAATAGTTGTGGCTACGGTATTTAAAAGATTCCCATCATTCTCAGTCCATATTCGGCTTTTATGACAATCGTCAAAACCGATAAACCCCCAATAATCATCATCAACAAAAATGGGGACCAGTATGAGAGAAACAATTTTGTCATCAATAAATAACTGCTGGGTTTCAGGAGGCAGTTCTTTTATTCTGAAAGAAAGTGTACGTCCCTCTATAAAATTTTCGTAAAAACGTAAAGACCCGAAGCGTGAATAAGAGAGGCGTTTTAAGTTAGTGTTATCAATCTGCGGGGTTAGATTTTCAGTGTGCCATTCGTACATAATGCTCATGTACATTTCTTCAGTATCTTCGGTTACCATATGTTTGTACATATACACACGATCCACCTGAGCGGCTATTCCTAAAATTCTTAAAGCGGCAGTGAAGCCTTTTTCTTGTGCTTGAGCTGATATTAAAGCTTTTGTTGATTCTGACATCCCCTGCAGAAGGCTATCTTTTTTTTTCAGTTCTAATTCTGAAATTTTTCTTTCAGTAACGTCCCTGAATATGCTTAACAGTAGGTTTTCAGCGTCCTCGAATGAAATAAAAGAATTTGAAACTTCATAAAATATTTCAATTCCATTCCATAAAACC
>JAIOIM010000426.1 GCA_019912505.1 Ignavibacteriaceae bacterium | reverse complement strand
GTTTTGCTGCTTATTTTACGTGCGGCGCTGTTTTTGTTGAGCCTGTCTGGTCGAGAAGAATAATATTGGTAATCGTTTCGGTTGCCTTTATTTCACTTCTTTATTTTGATGGAGACCACACTTATGCCGCTATTATACTCTTTACAATAGTAACATTTCTATTTCCATTCTGGACACTTTTAACAGGCTATAATTACAAGAGAGGGATAAGATGACTTTACCAAAATTTGGACGATTACTTTTAATAATTTCGATAATATTTATTCTTGCAAATTATTTACCGGAGTTTTACTGGCTGAAATTTGATACGCCGGTAAGCAAACCGCTTGTTAACTACAGCCCTGTCCTTAGTACTTTTTTAAGCGGCAATTATGACGGTCGTGAATTTGTTTGGGAAGATAATGCCGGAAATAAATACACGAGAGACGAGTATGAACAATTTTCTCCAGGAGCTAATTTTAGACAACTGTTGTACGACAAAAATTTGCCCGATACTGTAAACGGCTTTGCGATGGATTTTGATTCACTCCGTCTTCACCGGATAATGTATAAAATAACACCGCGAATTATCAATTCGTGGCAGATTCCACTATATCCATTATTTGAATCAGCCTCTGGCAGGATTAAACTTTCAATGCCGGATGACTTTTTTAGAATAGATGAGAAGGGAATTATTTTTTTAAATTCCGGGGAAAACAATGTGGCAGTTGAAAAAAGTAAGCTCTTTACAGACGTTATGAAAAAGGGGAATTTTTCTTTTCCAGCTAAAATTATAGCCGGTAATCCATCTCCTATGAAACCGTTTGACGAAGGATATTTTATATTAGATTCGCAAGACAAACTATTTCATTTAAAGATGGTAAAGGGAAAGCCCTTCTTCAAGTATATGAATAACCCTCCAGAAATTAAAATAAAATTTATTCTATTACAGGAAAATAATCTCCTCCGTTTTTACGGCGCGGTAATTTCAAGCGATAACAAGATTTACTCCATATTGTATGATAATTATAAAATGTTGCCGATGCCGATAGACAAGTTTAATTTCGAAAAAGATAGATTCGTCTATATGGGTGACTATCTAAATAAAAATCTTCTCGTAGAAAATGATAAAGTAGTTACCGACTATGCGACTGATAATAATTTCAAGTTTATAGGCAAGTTTTCAAATGAATATTACGATGGCTCAAAAGATGCAGCCATTAGCACGGCAAATGTTTTATTTCCGTACACACTAAGCTTTGTCGATGCAAACAGCGGAATGATTGATTCGTTTTTTAGTTTTTCCGATTGGCGGGCATTATGGGGTATACTTGTTTCACTAGCAATTGCTTTATTTATTCTTAAAAAAAGAAAAGCCATATATGGATTAAATTATTTGGATATTGTAATTGTTGCAGTATCCGGTATATACGGGCTAATAGCAATAGCTCTAATAAAAAATATTGATTAACTCCCGGAGTTTATAAAGATGTTTAAAATATTTTTCAGTTGTTTATGTCTGCTTATGTTTGCTCAAAATTCTTTCGGTCAGTCTTTAAGAATGCTTTCGATGGGAAATGTTTCTTATGCAATAATCGATGAAGATAACGATTTGAGTCCATATAATTTTGACGGCAATCCGGCATGGTTTTACAACGATGAAAAAACATCATGGTTAAAAATTATTCCATCAAGTTCCAACGAATGGGGAACTTATAAAAAATTATATACTCCAAATAGACAAAATAATTATGGTATAACATTTAGAGGCGTAAAAACACTCGGAACCGATGGAACCTTTCTCGGTGAAACTTCATACTTGTATGAAACCCGAAGAGGCGTAAAGAGTTCGTTAAAATACGATCCTTATTTTGGCGGCGCGTTTTTCTTTAATGATACATCTTCCGGCAATTTTAGGTACGATGGACCTAATGTAAGATTTTTGTATGGATTAGAAGTGCTGCCCGGTCTGTTTGGCGGCGCATCATTCGATTACTGCATAATGAATGGTTTGAAAGATATCTATACACGCTCGGAGACCCACCTTAGGGAAGTGGGCGGAAATGTTGGATTCGCATATCAATTTTCAGATAAATTTGTTTTAGCAGCAGACTATGAGCTGTCAGACTACCTCGAAAAAATTGAAGCAAAAAGTGAAGATTTACTGGACGTAGAAAATTATTATTTCAGAGGTGAAACATTTTCAATAAAAAAACGATCGAGCAGTGTTAGCGATAAGATACGCCGCACTTATAATAAAACCGGTTTGCAAGTTTACTCCCTTCCCCTCCGCTCGTTGGAAATTGCCGCTGCTGCAAGTTTTAGAAGCGATGTTGAATTGACTTTAATACCTTATGTAAAGGACAACGAATCATACGCTGAATTTGAAGAAGGTAACTCTAAGTTTTATACATATAACGCAAAAACATCAATCCGCTATTTTGCAACCGAAAAATTGATACTCGGAGTTCATGCGGAATTCAATAAACGGAAATCGTGGTCAAAAAATTCCGATAAAAACCTGCTGCTTTGGGAGTGGGATATATCAGGCGTAACTGCAGGCGTCGGAACATCCTACAAATTATTGAATAACGCTCTCGTTACTGCCGAATATAATCTTGTTTCATCGAACGGTGATTCATCAAAATATATTGACAGCAGATTTACTACGACAAAATCAATCGATCATCATATAAGACTTGGCGCCGAATATCAGATTATGCCTGGTTCATTTTTAAGAGGCGGCTTTAATTATTCAATGATTGAAAATGATTTTATTTTCGGCGGAAAAGATGTAAAATATACACGGGCTACATTAGGCGCAGCGTTTAATATTTTTAATACTGTTACGCTTGATGTTTATACAAGCTACAGCTTTTTAAAACCGTCTTCCGGCAGCGTTCAGCGCGATTGGTTGGAAAGCGTTGTTTCGCTAAAACTTTTAAATTTATAAGCAATTGTATTTAACCAAGGAGCACTTATGAAAAAATTACTAGTTACCTTTTCTTTACTTTTTATAGTTTTCACTGCATCCGCTCAATGGCGAGTTGCGGTTGAACAGACCTCAACTTCAATTTATTCAACCTTTATGCTTACCGAAACTACCGGCTGGCAGGCGGGTTCCAGTGGAAAAATATTTAAAACAACCGATGGCGGACTTACCTGGATATTGAATTACCAAAACAATGTTGATGGTTTCAATTTTACTTCAGTCTTTTTTGTAAACGAAAATGTTGGGTATGTTGCCGGAAACGATGCAACAATTGCAAAAACCATTGACGGTGGTATTAACTGGGAGACAATCATTATCCCCGCTGAAACCAGTGATTTAAAAGATATTCATTTCGTGGATGAGAATACCGGCTGGGCTATTTCAGCAGCTTCAAATACCTCAAATGTGTATAAAACTATTGATGGCGGAACTAACTGGACATTAGAGTTGGCTAACACAACAAGCGACTTAGAGGACATCGATTTTTTTGATGCCAACCATGGGGTTGTTTGCGGCGGCGGTGTTGGCGTTGTAGATATATATTATACAGCCGATGGTTCAACCTGGACAAAATCGCCGGTACCTGTTCTTGGCGGTTTTAATTATACAAGAAGCGATGCCCGCGCAGTAGGGTTTGCAGATGTTAATACAGTTTATATTACCGGCTGGGGCTCATCTGTCGGAATGCAGCCAAGCATTCAACTTAAATCAGTTGATGGCGGCGCAACGTGGACATTTTTAGTACAGCAAGAACAATA
Organism: Ignavibacteriaceae bacterium; assembly: GCA_019912505.1. GTDB lineage: Bacteria > Bacteroidota > Ignavibacteria > Ignavibacteriales > Ignavibacteriaceae > CG2-30-36-16. The sequence continues at coordinate 3,342 of JAIOIM010000426.1, read as the reverse complement.
CAGAACTTATTGCAATTTGAATGCTATATATATAAAAGATGATCAAAACGGGATGTCGGTTGGCGGTGCTGCTTATGATGGAAGTGTGATTGTTAGAACTACTGACGGCGGACAAAACTGGATTCCAACCAATGCACCCTTCGGTGGATCATGCAATTCTATTTTTGGAATTGGTGATAAAGTGTGGGTTGGCATGAGCGGCGGAACAACTGTTTATTCCCCAGATTTTGGGAACACATGGCAGTTATTAACCCCCGTACCGGGCACATCGCTATACTCAATAACAGCAAAGGGAAACACAATTTATGCAGCCGGTTACGACGGACTTGTTGTAAAAAGCACCGATAAAGGATTTTCATGGAATTCAGCTTATGCTTACATGACAAAATCGTGCCCAACAATAAAACAAATATCATTCCTTGATGAAACTATCGGGTATGCTGCAAGAAGTTATCGCGGAGTTGTAAAAACATCTGACGGCACTCAATCTTGGATGCCGCTTTTGACGGATACCTTAATTACCGGTCCCACAACCGAATCAGTATATTTTATAGATGAGAATAACGGATACGCAGTAGGCAGGGAGGCGTCAAACATTGATGTGATTTATAAAACCACCGATGGAGGGAGCAGTTGGACGGAAACAAAAAATCAATTCTTTAAAGATTTATTCGGTGTTGGTTTTTATGATATTAATAACGGTGCAGTCATCGGAAAAGATTTGGCAGCCGGTTACACAACTGACGGCGGCGCAACGTGGCAGGCTTCCACTCTGAACGGCGTCCCTGCTGGTTTTACAACAAATGATTTTTCTAAACTTACATTTTTCGATGGTCCAAACGGGGTTGCAGTCGGTCAAAAGATGATTTTTTATACATCCGATGGTGGAGCAAATTGGAATTACGTAACCCTCGACTGGCTTGATAAAGATATTAAAAATGCTGCCTTTGAAAATACAACTCATGGTTATGCAGTTGGAGATAAATATCTTCTTGAAACATTTGACGGTGGTAAATCGTGGACAGACATTGCCGATACAAATTTGATGAAAGGTTTTACACTGTACGATGTTTCTGTAGACCCCGATGGATATGTATGGGTTTGTTCCTCCACAAGCAAAGTATTTACAAACGCACCCGTAGTTTCTGTAGAGGAGGATAATGCTGGTGTTAAAACTTTCGAGCTTGCACAAAATTATCCTAACCCGTTTAACCCTGTTACAAGTATAGAATTTAATATAAAAAGTAATTCCCGTGTAACATTAAAAGTATACGATTTGCTCGGGCGGGAGGTTGCAACATTAATCAATGGCGTATTGGCGCAGGGCAGCCATAAGATACCGTTTAATGCATCATCATTAGCAAGTGGAGTTTATATTTACCGTCTTAATGCTGAAGGCAGGAGTATCAGTAAAAAAATGACACTTTTGAAATAACGGAATATTAGTTGATGAAAATTTTAATTGCTCTCATACTTATCTTCATCTCACCGGTCTGTTTTACACAGACCGGTAATTCTGTTGAGAAAAATGGCGGTTTTGAATCTATCTCTGCTGATGAAATTTTTAATAACATTTCCTTTTTTGCATCCGACAGCCTTAAAGGACGTGCTACTGGAACAGATGAAAATTTAATAGCCGCTATGTTTGTAGCACAAAAATTTTATGAGTATGGTCTAAGTCCTACAAACAATAACTCAAAATTTTCTCGTCTAAAAAAAGAGATGGTAAACGAAAATTTAGATGTAAAAGACGCCGGCAAGTATGATGAATATCTTCAAAAATTTAATTTGAAAAAATCTTCTTTGAGCGATGAAAATTATTTCAGCATAAATGAAAAAAGAGGCGAAGCTGATGTAATTACTAATTACACTTTTGGTATCGATTTTCTTTTACAATATAACGGTACAAACAATTTAAAAGTTACGACACCCATTGTTTTTGCAGGTTACGGTATTAGTGATGGTCCTGACGGTTACGATGATTACAAAAAAATTGATGGTTCGATAATAGACGTTAAAAACAAAGTGGTTGTTGTTATAGATGGATATCCGGGCGAGGAAGATCCCGGTTCGTCATTTAATAAAACAAAGAGTGCTCACTATCTAAATCCGAGATTAAAGAGTGAGAATGCTATTGAAAAAGGCGCGCTTGCAGTACTGTTGATTAGCTCACCGTTAAAAGCCGAGCCGCCAATAAGCATAAAATATGAACGTATCTCGGTTTCGTTTGAAAAAGAGTATTTTCATCTGCCGGAATTAAAACGAAAAGGTATCCCGATTTTTTATATTTCCAAAGAATGTGCATCTGAGTTGTTTGATAATACCAACCTCAATTTTAAAAATGCAGTTGAAAATTTGGAAAAGTCATTACAGCCTGAACCGGTTGAAATAAAAAACAAAACAGTTTCGTTTGAAATAAATTTTAACAACGCGCTAATTACGACCCAAAATGTTGCTGGCTTTCTCGAAGGAAGCGACCCGGAGTTAAAAGATGAAGTAATAGTCATCGGCGCACATTATGACCATGTAGGTCTTGGCGAATACAGTGCAATGTATCCGGAGCAAAAAGGTAAAATACACAATGGCGCAGATGATAACGCATCCGGAACATGCGGACTTATAGAATTAGCGGAAGCATATTCAAAAGAGAGACCGAAACGGAGTATACTTTTTGTTGCATTCGGCGCAGAAGAAAACGGCATACTCGGTTCAAAATACTACGCTTATGTTCAACCGATTATACCGCTTGCTAAAACTGTAGCAATGATTAATCTTGATATGATAGGTAGAAACGAACCGGATCTTCTCTGGATCGGCGGAGCATTTTATAGCGACGATGTAAAATCAATAGTAGAACAGGCTAATAAGGATATTGGTTTTGAGCTTTTGTACAATGTTGGCTTGCTGAACTTTGCAAGCGACCAAGGTCCGTTTTTGAAAAAGGAAATACCATCGATATTTTTCTTTGCAGGCTTGCATGACGACTATCATGCACCCTCGGATAATGTTGAAAAAGTTGATACAAAAAAAATAGAAAAGGTAACAAAGCTTGCTTATTTAACCGGGAGAATATTGAGTGATACAAAAACATATCCAAAATATAGAGCGCTCTCTACCGAAGAAAAAACAGAACTTGTAAAAGAATCATTAGCTCGCCAGAGAAAATTTAGAGGCGAGCCGGAAAAATCTATAAATTAATTTTGCGGAATACAAATGAAAAGAAACGTACGGAATATCATTTTTACTACAATATTTGCAATACTTATTTATTCGAGCGCGTTGGCAGCTACCCCCGCTGAATACAACGAAGGAAAAGTTTACCGCCATAAGCTTGATAATGGG
>JAIOIM010000425.1 GCA_019912505.1 Ignavibacteriaceae bacterium | reverse complement strand
GAAAAATCTTCTCCTCCATTTAACCTTAAAATATTGTTGTACCTATTTGATTTGAACGACTCCCCTTTTCTTAAAAATCCAACAGATGAGTTTATAAATACTTTTTCAACCGGCTGCAAGTTTAATGCAAGTTCGCGTAGTGACTCATTTTCCTCTTTAGCAGTAGAGGATAAGTTATAGTCACGGTTAAACTCTACCTTGTTAAATCTATCGGGTGCAGTAAAGCGTGAGTTAATAAACCGGTCTTTATATGATAAACCGGCTTTACCTAAGTTCACGTTTCCGATTGTAATTTGTTTTGGTTTTAGTTGAAATAAAATGTTTGTTGCATAACCGTAGTTATCATTATCATCAATTGATGAAAAACGATTTTTATCCCACAAACTTCCTGCATACTCAAGAGATAGAGTAACATCTTCAAAAGGCTGAATATTTAATTGAACATTTCCTATTTGTTTTAGCTCTGGAAGCGGGAGATAAATTATGGGGAGATAACTTCCGTTATTTTTTCCCGAAAACTTAAAGTTACCTACACTCTCGCGAAAATAATCTCCCTTACCATCACCAACGAAAGTAAACTGCACATTATATTTTGCCTCGGCAGTACCGGGGGAATAAACATAATAAGTGTAATTCTCCCCGCTTACGGTTGTATCAACAGCATAATAAGTTCCGAATATTCTTCCAAGAGAATCCGGTTGTGCAAGCGAAGCACCGGGGCGAACAGCTTTTGTCCTATCGTCACCTGCCTGTGCAAGAATATTTTTGTCGGCATCAGTAAACGAAATATCAATCGGAGCGTTTTGGTCATCACCCTCTCGAAGGTACTGAACTTTTAGGGCAACTTTGTTATCAAAAAAATTTGACTCTACCCCGCCGCCGAAAAGATTACGCGAAAATTTTCTGTCAGTATATTCAAATTCAACAACAATTCTGCTTGCTGATGTTATCAATCTGTTCGGTCTGAATGTTACTTCTGCGTTTGAATACTCAATAACATAATCATTTCCCTCGCCCCGTTTCATTTCTATTCCGTCAAGATAAACACGCTCGGTTCCGGCAATTATAATAATATCGCGTTCGTTGTTTGCTCCGCCGAGACGGTATGGACCTTGCACTCCATCCTGTCCTACAAATGTGTTTGAATTAAATTTCCCTTTTGATGAGGCGACAGAAAAATATGCTGATTGTCCGGCATAATTAAATTCGCCAAGTAGTCCTTGTAGTTTTCTATCTATCACTCCAAACTCACCTGTTCTGCGAGTCAGTTGGTAGTCGCCAAAAGTGCCTACCGCATTCGGGTGTTTTATTTGAATAAAAACTTTATCTAATTCTTCAAGCCTTTCAGTATTGCCTTCCGGCTGTATGGGTGAGTTTTCATCTGTAAGAGCGGCAACAATTTCAATCTCATCGGAAAGTCTGCCGGAAAGTTGTAAACGAAGCCCGCTGTTAAGTGTAAAATCTTTAGTGGTTCCCATTGAAAAACCACGAACAATCGTTCCGCTTTTTTCAATTCCTTGTCCAAAAATCGATTCGCTTGTTAACGGCGCTGTTTGAGAGCGTGATATAAAAACAGTATCCTTAAACAGATCATTATAAATTAACGAAAGACTCCGCCTTTTATATTCCTTCTGAAGATTTAAACCAACTGAAAGATAGGTGACAATTAATGTGTCAAAAATTGAGTACGGAAGAGAATCGGAAAGGGAAAACTGAGCATTTGAATAGTCGAATTTATAATCGCCTTTGTGCAGAGTAGAATCTCTGAGTCGTATAGTTTCGGTAAACGGAAGGATGTTTACACCGGAAATATTATACAGGTTTTGAAAATTTATTTTTATAGTGTCGGTAACAGTAACGGCGTTGTACTTCGACTGCGCCAATATAGGGAGCGAAATAAAAACCATAACACAAATTAATAAGTTTAGGTACCTGAATTTCAAAAGCCTAAGATATTTATTTTAAGTGGGCTAAATCTATCTTTAGTTGCGGGCTTTATCAAGTCCAATACTGTAGGTTTAATAATATTTTTAAAGGTAAAAAATAATTAATGTGTCTCGTCTAAAAAGGTCAAAAATTCAATTTGAGATGGAAATTTAAACCGTTGAAACGGTTTCGTATAATATTAGGTTTTTGTTAGCCCACGACTTAAGTCGTGGGTTAATGAGAAAAAATAGAGAATCTAAAACGGCTTCAACCGTTTCCAACCTTTTTAGACCAGGCTCATTACTGTATAAAACCCAAAGACTATATTAATCGGATAAATATAATTGAAGCGAACGCTCAAGTTCCTCAATGGGGACTTGTTCTCCCGTCCAAATTTCAAATGCTTTTGCAGCCTGGTGGATTAACATTTTTAATCCTCCCAACGCAATTGCCCCTTGCTGTTCGGCAATTTGAAGCAGTTTTGTTTTAGTAGGATTATATACTAAATCAAAAACTATCTGGTTTTTTATAAACGAGTCTTCAAGGGTTGAAATAGTATCATCGTTTTCCGGAAACATCCCAACGGGAGTGGCGTTTATTATTAATTTTGAGTCGCGAAAAACCTCTACCAAATCGGGGGGGAATAATTCCCGTGTAATAAAAGCATCAAACTTCATCTTTGCACTGAAGTAAGTTTTTAAAGAATCGGCTCTCCCTTCGGTGCGATTGATTAGGTAAATTTTTTGCGGTTTAAAATGACGAATAAGTGTGTAAATAACCGCCCTGGCTGCTCCGCCGGCACCTATAACACAAATTTGGCTGCCTGTTATTTCATCTTTATAAGGATTAAGCGTTTCCAACACACCGTGCACATCTGTGTTATATCCAGAAAGTTTTCCATGATCATTTAAAACAGTATTTACAGAGCCGACAGTAGATGCTTCTTCTGAAACATTATTTAAATATTGGATAATGCTTTCTTTGTGAGGGATTGTTACGTTGTAACCTTTTATTCCAAGAGCGTTCATCCCCTCAACTGCGTTATGCAAACTGGCAGCGGGAACATCAAATGGGAGATAAATGTAATCGAGTTTTTTTAGTTCAATTGCAATATTATGAATAAAGGGAGAGTAAGTATGTTTTATAGGATGCCCGATAAGCCCGATTACTTTTGTATTTATATGAAACGAATCTTTCACAAATCTTCTTTAAAATAGTTAAAGGAAAAGCCCGACAAAAATAAGTCTTTTATTTATCGGAGTTAGTGATTCATCACCCTCAGTGCTCGCCAAGCAGTTTTTTGAATAATTTTGACGATTTAATTTCGGGATATTCTCTTGCAAAATCATTTTTTATTGACGGGTCTAATTTAAACGCTTCCTTTAAACATACTACTGCGTCGCGCGTACGACTTAGAATAAGGTTAACCTTTGCTTTTGCGTAAAAGCTTGTGGCATCACCCGGGTTTAGTAAGTTGCAGTTTTCAAATGCCTCGAGGGCTTCAACCCAGTTGCCAAGCTCAAAAAGTGTTTCAGCCAGGTTAAACCATATTTCAAAATTCTCCGGCTCTAATGTTACAGCTCTTCTGTAGCTATCAACCGCATTCTGCAGTTTACCAATCGAATACTCTAAATCTGCTTTTGCATACCATGCATCGGCGTTGTCCCCGGATAAAGCTATAGCTGATTCGAAATCCTTCATAGCGTCCTGGTACTGACCAAGAGTATCAAAACAAAATCCGCGTGCTAAGTATGCGTCAAAGTATTCATCATTAATTTTTATTGCTTCCGAATAATAGATTAACGCTTTTGATAAATCGGTTAACTCTTCGTAAATGTTTGCAAGGTTATAACACGCGGCTTCATCTTCAGGGTCAAACTGAAGTGCTTTTTCAAAACATTCCACAGCCTGTTGAAGTTTGCCGAGATCAGCATGTGAATTGCCAAGATTAAACCACGCGCTGGCAAATTTTTCGCGAACTGCTACTGCTAATTCATAGCTTTCAATTGCTTTTTCAAGATTATTTAATTTCCCAAGCACAACACCGCGGTTGTACCAGCCATTGGCGCTGTACGGTTCAATTTCTAAAAATTTATCGTAAGCATTCAAGGAACTGTTATACTCACCTAAATTTTCATAACAAAAACCAAGCTCATAATATGCTTCGACAAATATGCTGTCCAACTCAATAACTTTGTTAAAGCAGTCAATAGCGGTTTCAAAATCATTGAGCCGCTGCGTTACCATACCAAGATTAAACCATGCCTCTTCATCATTCGGGTCATTTGACAATGCCTTTTGTAAAGATATTTGAGCATCTGAATAGTTACCGAGATTTTCCTCAGCAGCGGCTTTGTCAATCAATGCTTCCGAATCACCGGGGTTAAGCGACAATGCCTTTTCAAAACTTTTTACGGCGCCTTCAAAATAAAACAGCCCGTTTTGGAATATCCCTTTTTTAACCCAATAATCGGAGTTATAAGGTGCAACCTCAATTAGTTTGTTAATTAGGTATAGTCCCTCGCGGTGTCTTTCATTATCGACACAAATCTGCAGAGTATCTTCTACAGTTTCAATGCAAGTATAGATATTTCCGTCTTCAACAGCCTTACGACATCTCTCAATTTCGGCATCTATTTCTTTCTCATCGCCCGAAAAGAGATTGTCATCAAAACTAAACTCGGAATCGTACAGGGACATTAATAAAACTCCAAATGATATATTTACCGGACAAAAAAGTATAACTTAAATAATGTAAAATCAAGTTGATTTTGTGTTCCGTTTTTTATTATTATCGCATCC
>JAIOIM010000424.1 GCA_019912505.1 Ignavibacteriaceae bacterium | reverse complement strand
TTACCGGTCCAAATGCCGGCGGAAAAACTGTTGTACTAAAAACAATAGGTCTCTTGTCTTTGATGATTAAGTGTGGCTATCATGTGCCCGTAAGTGCTGATTCTAATTTTCGCCTCTTTGATAAAATACTACTCGATATAGGCGATGAGCAGTCAATTGAAGATGATCTCTCTACATTTAGCTCCCATTTATCAAACATAAAAAATATCCTCTCGGAGTCCGATAGAGAATCCTTAGTGCTTCTTGATGAGATTGGAACAGGTACCGATCCTGCCGAAGGTTCTGCTCTTGCTGCGGCTGTTTTACTTTCACTTAGGAATAACGGTGCTACCGTTTTTGCCACAACGCACCACGGAAATTTAAAGCTTATTGCAAATGAAGAAACCGGTTTTGAAAATGCCGCAATGGAGTTTGACCACGAAAACCTAAAACCAACATACAAATTTAAACAGGGAATCCCCGGCAGCAGTTACGCTTTTGAAATAGCAAAAAGAATTGGGTTTGAAGAAGATTTTTTAGATTTAGCAAAAAGCCATCTTGAAACCGATAAACACGAACTTGAAAAATTTCTTGTTGAGATTGAGCATAAAAGTAAACTTGCCGAGGATAAATTTAGAAAGGCAGAAATTGAAAACGTAAGACTTGCAGAACTCACAAATCTTTACAAACAGAAATTAGAGAAACTCGAAATTGAGAAAAAAGAAATTTTACGAAAAACAAAACACGAAGCTGAAACATACCTGCAAGGGGTTAACAGAAAAGTTGAGCAGGTAATTAAAGTCCTAAAAGAAACAAATGCACAGCGGGATGTAATAAAGAATTCGCACAAAATTATAAACACACTAAAAGAAGATCACAAAAATCTTTTTAATGATGGTGTTGATTTAAATAAAGAAATTCCTAACTTTGCCGCCGGTGATTTTGTAAGCATAAAAGACACAAATACTACCGGCGAGATTGAAGCTATTATCGAAGAGAAACAAAAAGCGCTGCTTAAAGTAGGTTCGCTTCGTATGACGGCTTCGTTAAGTGTACTTGTTCCAGCAAAAAGGATAAAAGAAAAAACCGACACTTCAGGCGGTTATCAGCATCTATCTTCTTCCAACCCGCAGTTGCGGCTTGATATTAGGGGGGAAAGACCGGATGCCGCTGAGTTTGAGGTTATTCGCTTTTTGGATGAATCGTATTCTTCGGGCGTTGAGCGTGTAGAAATTCTACACGGTAAAGGAACAGGCGCGTTAAAAAGGACAGTGAAAGATATTCTTAAAGGTCACGACAAAGTTAAAAATTTCTACTTCGCACCAATTGAACTTGGCGGAGACGGAATTACAATTGCCGAATTAAAATAAGGAGCGCATTTGTTTAATAAAATTTTGATTGCTAATCGCGGTGAAATTGCGGTTAGAATAATTCGTGCATGTAAAGAACTCAGTATTACTTCTGCTGCAATTTATTCGGAAGCTGACACAACCGCTTTGCACACTCTACTGGCAGACGAGGCTTATTTTATAGGCGCAGCGCAATCATCAGAATCCTACCTAAACAAAGAAAAAATAATAAAGCTTGCAAAAGAAATAGGCGCGGACGCAATACATCCGGGCTACGGTTTTTTTTCTGAAAATGCCGACTTTATAAATGAAGTTGAACAAGCCGGAATAACGTATATCGGTCCTTCGGCAAAATCTGTTATGATGATGGGGAGCAAAACTGCCGCCCGTCAGCTAATGAAACAACATAACGTGCCTATAGTTCCGGGCACAACTTCGCCCATCAACAATAGTATTGAAGGCGTAAAGATTGCAAAAGAAATAGGGTATCCTATTCTATTAAAAGCTTCTGCCGGCGGCGGCGGAAAGGGGATGCGAAAAATATCAGAGGCAAAAGAATTTGCATCCGCATTTGAAGCTACAAAAAGGGAGGCGTTAAAATCATTTGCTAACGATGAGGTTTATATTGAAAAATATATTGAAAATCCGAAACATATTGAAGTTCAGATTATTGCCGATAAGCATGGCAACTACCGGCATGTTTTTGAAAGAGAGTGTTCAATACAAAGGCGTCATCAAAAAATAATTGAAGAAGCTCCATCTTCATTTGTTGATGAGGAGACAAGATTAAAACTTACAGTAGCAGCAATAAACGCAGCCAAAGCGTGTAATTATTATAACGCCGGCACAATTGAATTTTTGATGGATAAAAATAAAGAGTTTTATTTTCTTGAAATGAATACGCGTCTTCAGGTTGAGCATCCTGTTTCGGAATATATATCGGGACTCGATTTGGTAAAAGAACAGATATCAATTGCCATGGGGAACAAAATATCTTTCGAACAAAACGATATAAAAATTAACGGTCATTCTATTGAATGTAGAATTTATGCCGAAGACGCTGAAAATAATTTTATGCCATCGACAGGTATATTAACTGAGTATTCAGCACCATCGGGACCCGGAGTGAGGGTTGACGCCGGATTTAAAAGAGATTCGGAAATCAGCATATATTATGATCCTTTGATTGCAAAACTCATTTTATGGGCACCCGACAGATCAACCGCAATTAGCCGTGCATTAAGGGCTTTAGATGAATATCATATTTCCGGCGTTATCACAAATATTCATTTTCTAAAAAAAGTAATTGCAAGCCCGCCGTTTGTTTCCGGCAATTTTGATATTACATATATCGACAAACAACTTGATATCCTCCTAAAAAAGTCAACCGATTTAATTTTGAATGAAGAAGAAGATGCAGCAGCAATTGTATCGGCGCTTCTAAAAAATCAAACAAAGTCATCTTCGGTTTACAAACTAATTAACGGCAATAATAACCGATGGGAGGAGCAACTGTATGAATGAGTTTGTGGTTACAATTAATGGAAATAAAAGGAACGTAAAAATTATTGATGAAACATCAGTTTTACTTGATGATAAAAAATTAAGCTACGAATTACATCATACCAGTTGTTCTAATTATTTATTAAAAATCGAAAATAAATTTTACGAATTAAATGCCGAAAAAATAAACGGCAACAATTTTGCAGTTTCGTTAAACGGTTCAGTTTTTGAAACAGTTGTAAGAACTACCCTGCAAGAACGGGCTTCAAAAATTATTGAGCAGCAGCAGATTCTTCATCATAATATTGAGATGAAAGCCCCGATGCCTGGAATGATATTAAAAATAAAAAAACAAGTGGGGGATAAAGTTGAACCTGGAGATTCCATTATTATCCTTGAAGCAATGAAAATGGAAAACGATTTGCGTGTTACTGTTGCAGGCACAGTAAAAGAAATTTACGTAAAAGCAGGCGCTGCGGTAGATAAAAATGCAAAGCTGCTTATAATAGAATAACAATTTCTTAACTATATTTTTTTTAGCAGTTTATCCAATACAGAAGAAAATATTGTGAATAATAATATTATCCTAAGCAGACTAAAATGAATTTATTCATTTTAAATTCTTTATTGATTATATGAATACGAATTGTTAACATTGCCCGAGTCATTTTGATAAGTATCAGAATGAAAGGTTATTTTTTTTAAAAATCCTTAGGAGGTAGCTTGAAGTCCAAAATAACCATTTTAATTATTTCCCTATTATCTTTTGCCGAATCTTTTGCCGGCGGTTTCCAAATTAACGAACACGGAGCCAAGGCTATGGGCAGGGGTAATGCATTTACCGCTGTAGCTAATGATCCGAGTGCCATTTATTTTAACGGCGCAGGACTTACACAGTTAGAAGGCACTAATTTTTTGTTCGGTACTACGTTAATTGCACCCGCCGCATCTTTTAGAGGTGTAGCACCAGAAATTACCGAGTACAATCTTGAGAAAAAAGTTTTTACTCCCGTACACTTTTTTGGGTCATACCGCATTAATGAAGATTTAGCTGTAGGTCTTGGTTTTACAACTCCATTTGGTCTGGGTACAAAATGGGATGCTGATTGGGTAGGAAGATATTTAGCAGTTGAAACAGAACTTATGACGTTCACACTTTCCCCGGTAATAGCATACAATCTTTTACCTAATCTTTCAATTAGTGCAGGGTTTGTTTATAGTTTTGCCAATGTTACTATAACCCAAAAAACTCCGCAAACTCCTTTTGCAGGTGATGCTTTTGTAGATTTAGAAGGTGATGAAACTTCTGCTTTCGGTTATAATTTTGGTGTTCTTTACAAACCAACTCCAAAGTTTTCAGTCGGCGCATCATTCCACAGCGAAATTGAATATAATTTCGAAGGCACCGCAAAAACAACAGGGGCTTCACAATTAGCCTCGAAATTACCAAACGGCGATGTTAAAGCGAAACTAACCACTCCTCTGAATCTTGCATTTGGCGTAGCTTACCAATTTACCGATGAGTTAAATATCAGTGCCGATTTTCAATACATCGGATGGAAAAGCTATGATACTTTAAAAGTTGATTTTGTTGATCCTGCCTATGATGATCTTGCTTCACCAAGAAATTACCAAAATAGCTGGATTGCACGCCTTGGCGGTGAATATAAAGTTACAAATACTTTAACTGCTTTAGCCGGTATTTACTATGATAAAATGCCAGTTGAACCAGAGTACCTTAGTCCTTCATTACCGGATGCCGACCGTTTAGGTTTTACTCTTGGGGTAGATTATAAACTTACCAATAGCCTCGGTATTGGTATATCTTACCTTTTTATAAGAGCAAGCGAATTGACAGTTGACAATTCGAAAGAAATGTATACTTCCGGGAATACACCGTTTAACGGTACTTACAACTCCTCGGCAAGTCTTTTGGCAGTCAGCTTTTCATATGGTTTTTAATTAAGGAGAGGAAATAAAAAATGAAAAAATTTATTAAGATAGTATTTACACTTGCTGTTGCTGCATTGCTTGTAACCGGTTGTGAAGATCGTACAGAATTAACCGCACCAAGTGCGCCAAATCCTAAAAGCGGATCAGCAGACTTTACAACATTTGTAACAATTGGTAACAGCCTTACTGCCGGATACCAGTCGAGTGCATTATACCGTAGTGCGCAGGTTTTTGGTTTTGGCAATTTAATTTCTGAAAAGACCGGAAGTAGTTTTGCAATTCCATTTGTATCTGACCCGGGTATCGGCGGCAGGATGAAAATCCAAACGCTTGATGTTGCTAAAGGTTCGGTTACTTTTAGTTATGATGGAAGTACCGGTACACCCGAAAACACAGCATACCCTGCACCTTACAATAATCTCGGAATTCCAGGCGCACTGCTTTATGATGTATTAAATGCTACAAGTTCCACAACTTGTGCATCCTACGTTTTTGGAAATCCTGCAACAAGAACGCCAAACCCGTTTTTTGATGTTGTGCTAAGAGGTCAAGGTTCGCAGTTTAGCCAGGCAAAAGCATTAAGTCCAACTTTTGTTACAGCATGGATAGGCAATAACGATATCCTTGGTTTTGCAACAAGCGGTGGATTTTCACCAAGTGCACCTACTTCTGTGCCTCAGTTTACTTATTTGTACATGCAACTTGCGGATACACTTGCAACCTTAGGTGCAAAAGTAGTACTTGCAAACATACCGAATGTTACGGCTATACCTTTCTTTACAACTGTAGGTCCCGGTATGTCACAAGCAATTCCATGGGCATCTATAAAATTATTAGGCGCTCCAGGTATGTTTTATCAAAAACATGGTGAAACTGTTGCTTCCGGTGTTGCCGACTCTCTTTCTTTGCTAAAGGGAGATTTGTTGGTTACTTTGGTCGGCAGTTCGTATGCTTCTTTAGTTGGTAAGCCAACCGGACAGTTTTATCGTGATAAAAATTATCCTAGTTTACCTGCCGGCATCGATACAACAAAACCATTTGGTCTTCATCCGCAAAATCCTTGGCCGGATGCGTTGATTCTTGATGTATCAGAGATAGCAACTGCCCAGACAACTACTTCAGCTTTTAACGGTGTTATAGCCGGTGCTGTTGCAAAATATCCGGGTCAGTTTGCGCTAGTGGATTTTAACACATTTTTTGACAACATAAGACAACACGATTATAGTGGCGGCTCGGTGTTTAACGGTGTTAAGTTTTTCACAACTTTTTTAACCGGTGGTTTGTTTAGTCTTGATGGCGTCCACCCTACAAGCCAGGGGCAGGCAATTATTGCAAATGAATTTTTGAAAGTAATTAATGCTTCGTTCGGCGCAAGTTATTCTTTGGTAGATGTATCTTCAATTCCAGGAAGCTTAGTATTAGCAAAGAGTACGGTTATGAATAATGGTATTTTCCCTTACTTCAAACCACATGCATTCGATCATTTATTATTCTAATTTCATTTAAAGGGATGGGAAACCATCCCTTTTTTATATCTCCTTTTCTTCTTCAATTTTTTCTTCTTAAATTTATAGCGTAAAATTTCACCAACTAATTTTTGAGGATCCCGATGAGGGAAATGTTATATTT
>JAIOIM010000423.1 GCA_019912505.1 Ignavibacteriaceae bacterium | reverse complement strand
CAAGAGAAGATGATACTCAAAAAATTATATCTTGAGCCAGATTCACCATTTGAACCGGTAGTTTTTAAGACTGGTATTAACTTTATTTTTGGTAAAAAAGAAGTTAATGAGGGTGATGAAAAACTTTCGTTGAATGGCATTGGCAAGTCAACATTCTTAGATTTGATTGATTTTGCTCTGCTATCATCTTTTACAAAGAAAAATAACAAGCGATTATACGCTGCTTATGATGCTGGCATATTAAAAAATAAATCAGTAGTTCTTGAATTTACAATAGACAAAAAACTTTACAGCATAACACGTTCCTTTGATGATGCTAATAAGGCAATGTTATCATCTTCAAAATCAAAATCAGTTAATAATCTTCAAAGCATTGATGATGTAAAGAAAACACTTTGTGATTTAATATTTAAGCGTGATAATTATCCCGGCTATTTCTCAAATCATTGGCTTCGCAAGCTCATTTCTTTTTATCTTAAAATTCAGAAAACAAAGCGGGGTAGGGTTGTTGACCCGATTCAATATATTAGGGAAGCTAATGAAGTTGAACTTAACCAGTATCACTTCTTTTTGCTTAATATTGATAATAAGCTTGCCACAAAGAATTATCAAATCCAAACGGATTTAAAGCGGCTTAAACCAACAATAAAAGAATTAAGTTCTTTTATTAGTGAAAGCTATAATGTTCAAAACATCAATGAAGCACAGAAAAGAATAAACAGTTTACGCGTTGAAATAAAAAAACTTGAAGAAAGTATCAATCTTTTCCGTCTCAGTCATAAATACAAATTGAGTGAAGACAAAGCAGATAACCTAACCGCTGATATTAAAAAATTATGGTTTGAAAATAACGCTGATGAAAAGAAGATAGAAAGCTATCGCAGTAGTCTCCGTGATGATATAGCCGTTAAAGCCGGAACTGTTAAACGCATCTATGAAGATTTGAATTCACTGCTCGCAGAGAACATTAAAAAAACACTTCAAGAGGCAATTGATTTCCGTAAACAATTAATCACTTCACGAAAAGAATTTATTGAAGATGAGGTCAAAAAGCTTCAAGAGGGTATTGATCACCGGAATAAATTAATCGCAGAAAGTGAAACGGAGCGAAGCGATATTTTTAAAATACTCGCGGCTCAAAAAGCTATCACAGATTTAACAGAAGCTTACGCAGAACTTGATAGAAAACGCACCGAGGCATCCACCTTACAAGCTAAAATTCAAGTTTATTTAGACCTTTCAAAAGAAAAAACTGATATACAGCAAGAAGAGAAAAAAATTGAATCTGATATTTTATCATTCAAATCATTGATTCAAAAACAAGAAGTGGACTTTGCTTCAGTTCTTATTTCAGTTTACAATTACCTCTACCCAGAGATTAAAGACATTGACCCATTCTCAATTATTCCTAAACCAAATACAAGTTCCAAAATTGAATTCAGTGTTCTTACAAGTAACAAAGCCCATTCCGAAGGTATCGGCAGAGGAAGAATTTTAGTTTATGATCTCGCAGTATTATTTTATTCAATACAACAAAACTACAAAGCACCACGTTTCATAATCCACGATGGATTATTCGATGGTATGGACAAAACTCATTTTATTAAGTGCTGTTTATTCCTCGAAGAAAAACTAATTGAAGGATTAGAATTTCAGTATTTCGTTACTCTAAATGAAGAAGGCGAGCTAAATCAAAACTTTGGTGAAACTGATAAAATAAATACAGAGAAAATCTTGGATGAAGCTGTTTTAATTCTCACCCCAACAAAAAAACTTTTAGGTGATTTTTAATATGCCAAAATCCGAGCTATTAAATCTGAGTAATGTTAAATTTATTGAAAAAAATGTAATGGATTTAAACATTGAAGAAATTAAGTCAGTGTTGGTTTTATAGTCTGCCTAATAAGTTATTTCGCCTTCCCTATTCTCCATTTCGTAATTCTTTTTTGTAACTCATCCTTAGGTAAGCGTACATTGATTGATCTTAATTTTTCTAATCTATCCACTAGGTTTTCCGGTTTTAGTACACCCGCTTTTTCTATTTCATCAAAAATCCACAAAATTCCGCTCACAGCAATCCCATTTTGCTCGGCATATGTTCTAAAACTTTTATCTCCCGTTAGTATTCTAGCCCCATTTTTTCTCGCGAAATAGAATACACTAAAATCTTCCAATGATAGCGTCTGTTTAGTTTTTTGCAGCTCCACAATCCGATCTACATCTTGTTCATCTGCATTGTTTACCACAACCTTTTTTGCCACTATTTTTTTATTTATTAAATTAAGTTGTTCATCAGACAATTCCTCCAATACAAAATCAGTAGTTTGAATTTCATAATCTAGTTCTAAAAAAGAATCCAATAATTCGATACTAATTAAGTCGATAAAAATATTTGTATCACTTATAACAACTTTCATAATAAAATGTGCATTTCCCCTTGTAAGTCTGCAACACTTCTGTTTAATATGCTTGCCGCTTTACTAATACTTATTATCTCTTCGGTGATGGCTCGGTATATTAAATTCTTTTCCCTTATCGGTTTTTCATCCCCGTTATAATTTCCAAGTTCATACTTTTCCCACCCATCTTTTCTTATCTTAATGCAGAAATCCGTATATCTAGCTTCACTTATAATTCTCAAATCTTTTGCTCTTCTTATGAGTCCTTGTACCGAAATGCCATATTCATTTTTTAAATGTATTAATTCATTAGAAGTAATGTGTTTCCTTTTTTTACCGAGTTCGTTCTGCATCACTTCCCGGGGTATCAAAAAAGCACCCGCAAACCTAAAACAATACTGTTCGATTTCTTTCTTATTTAATTCCCTTGAAGGTTTCAATAGCAAATGCCCTAATTCATGCGCAATGGTCATTCGCTTTCTTACAACATCCTCAATATTTTTATTTATTACAATGAAAGGTATGTTCCCGCTGTATCCCGCCAATCCATCAAACTCTTTTTTCTCTGCAATTTGGATTATTTTTATCCCCCTTTCTTCTAGATTCTCAATAAGATTTTTAATCGGATTTTGTCCCAATTCCCATTCCTCTCTTAAATACAGCGCAGCTTTCTCTACGTCTTCAATAATTTTTATTTTGAAATCATTCAAAGGATTTTCAAATTTTGAACTGATATTTAATATATTTTCCAACTCCAGGTATCTTTCCAGCTGATCTTTAGTTTTCTCTTCAATCATCTCCCTCTCTTTTTTCCCAAGCCTTGAGTTTTTTCTATACTCAAAACTTTTCATTTGTACGGTATTCTCTCTGAAAAAGAAATCTGGCTTTACGCCAAGTGCCTTTGCCAGTTTTAGTAGAATCTTACTATCTGGTTTTCTTTTACCGTTTTCATAATTACTCAAAGACTGCTTTGATATATCGCCCAACTTAATTGCTAGTTGAGGCAACGATAATCCTGCCATCTTTCTTGCGGTTTTTAATCTATCACTAAACATCTAAAATTTCCTTTATCTCTGTTGACAAAAATACGGATTAATCAGCAAATGTCAACAGCCTTTTTCATCTGATTTGATTCATAGAAACTTTCACCACTCTCATAATAATACCAATATGCCATTACATCGTATGTCACCTGCTCCAGCTTTAAATGTCCAGCTTCTCAAACTTGCGGTTCAGAAAAATCATTTACAGCAAAATCATTGAGTTCAATAATGTAAAGCGACCTTTTCCCCTTTCCCTTTGTCCTTTATCCTTTATCCTTGATCCTTGATCTATTGTACTCCTTCGGCTAATCGCACTCGTTTTTATATCCGCCTCCCGCTCCGCTCCCGGCTACTGAATGTAAAAAAAATACAGCTTTTTTCTTTATATCTTTTTTCTCCTTATTAATCTTAATCGGCAAGTGACCCTATTTCTATAATACAAAAACAAGCACTATTTTTTTTACACACGAGCATAGCAACACAATTCCCTCTTTCCTCTTTCCGCTCCTCGCTTCGCTTCATTCCTCATACAGTCATTGCGTTGCTTAATCCCGTTACTACCGCTCCCGCTATCTTTCCAAAATACCATTCATTCACTTTAGTTATATGTACCGATAAACTTTATTTCGCTATGCTCACTCAAACCTTTTCGCTTCGCTCTCAGTTTTAATATTTCCGCTCAGTCACGCCGCTTGCATTGCCTTTTTTGCTTTAAGTTTGCCGTGACGGAAAAACATCTACATTATAATCCAAATTTCAAACAACTTTTTACTTTATCCTTTATCCTTTTTACTTCCTTTTTCCGTCACGCCTTTCCTCTTATCGGCAGGCAACCGGCGCGCCTTCGCTGATAATCTATACAGAGCATTCTTACACATTCTATTCAGCGCACTGAATGTAAAAAAAAAGGCGTAACTCATTTTACTGAACAACGCTCCGCTTCCGGTAAAACGCCATTTTTTTTACTAAAGCCTGCAACCTGTTTCCGCCGTTCCTCTCTACATTCCGCTTCGCTCGAACCTCACTCCGCTGCATTTCGTTCGTCTCTCTGTCTACAAGTTGCTCAAGCCCCATAAACACAACATTCTCAATTCTTAATTCTCAATTCTTCATTCTTATTTCTTATTTCTTTCCGTTAGCCAACGGATCTTATTTCTTATTTCTCAGCAACTCGCCTCATTCTCCGCCCCCCCTTTTAGCAAAATAGCACCGCCAAGCGCAACGTAAAGGCAATAAAAAAAGCCATGTTGTTTTTATGCGCTCCACTTCGTTCCGCTGAGTTTTTGTATCCGGCATTTTTTTTCGCCTTTCCGTCCAGGGCGGTGCTATATTTTTTCTTTTTCGACTAAGGGGGGGCGTAGTGTCCTGTGCGCAGCACGGCAGTCACATAAAGTTTAGAAAAAATTATGGAGCAAAAAATGAAAAATGAAATACTACTAAAACACAAAAACAAAAACGGCGTTTTTGTCCTTCGCAAAGTTTGCTATTCGGCAAGTATTGTTTATTTCGTTAACTGGTTCAAAAACGATGGTCAGTTAATCTCAAATCGTTTCCATTGTTTCGGTAAGGCAGTTACTTTTTATTATTCGCTTCTTGGTAGTAAGTTAAAAAAGACAAAACCCGCCGCAGATTATAACACAATTTTTTCATCTTTTATAAATTCTCTTTGGGGGCAGTATGCAGCGCATTAAGT
>JAIOIM010000422.1 GCA_019912505.1 Ignavibacteriaceae bacterium | reverse complement strand
ACTTACAGCGGAAATATTTTTTAATAACTCAACTATTGAACCCTTTATTCCGCCTCTTACTTTTTCTTCTAACTTTAATACCAGATCGATTCTGTCCCGTACACTGCCCACAACAACCTGCACACATTGAACTTCTTTTTGTAGTTCATCTGTCATGTAGTTAAGTTTTTCACTCAATGCAGTGTAAGATTGAATCATCGGTTTCATTTCATTAGCCATTTCTCTGATATCAGCCTCAATCTTTCCAATGGAACTGGTTATTTTTTTGAGATAAAAAACCAATGCCAAACATAAGATAGAGGCTGACACCAAAAATATAGCTAACGTTATATCTGAGAATTGCATAAAACTGATCTAACGATTATGTTTTTTTTGTTTCTTTATAAACGTCAACACCGGCTTTGATAGCGTTTTTTAATTTAGCCGCTTCGCTTTCCAAAGTATCTTTACCATCGGCAACATAGCTGCCGGCTTTATCTTTTGCTTCAGTAAAAATCTTTTCGGCATCTTTTAATAATCCGTCAGCCTTTACTTTGGCATCAACAATTATTTTTTCGCCTCTTTTTTTGCCTTCGTTTATCAGTGCTTTTGCTTTTCCCTGGGCTTCGCTCATATACTTTTCAGCTTCGTCCATATATTCATCGGCTTTTTCACGGATGTCACTCCTAAATTCTTTGCCGCTCTTCGGAGCGTACAATAGAGCTAATAATGCTCCGACAGCGCCACCTGCCAAAAAACCAATCAATAAGCCTTTGCTGATGTTGTTCTCATTCGACATGCCCAACTCCTTTCTGTTCATTTATTTCAGTAGTTAAAATATAAGTACCTACTGCTTGAAAATCAAGAAAATGTACACTTTAGTAACGCAAAATGATTTAAAAAAGAAAAACCTCTTACAAAGGAGAGGTTTAACTAAATAATTGCGGCGATTAACGAAATATTTTAATAAATACTAACGGAATCAAGTTGGCTTTTTCTTTTAAACTGTCCGTTCGTTAGAAATAAACCTTGGCGGCAGATACTTCATTCATATTGTAATGTTTTCTAACAAAGGTTCATATCTATTGGGTTTACAAAACGGAAATATCGGATGAATTATCCACAACTATCGTCTCAACAGTAATTTTGCCAAAACGTTTTTGATATAATGTAACGCTAATTACACCAACAAGCACCGCGAACCATAATGTTACCACTCTAATTATAAAGGTTGACGCAACTGCAATTTCATTTGCCACACCTTTTTCCACAAGTAATAATGTTAATGAGCCTTCAGTAACTCCAAGCCCGCCGGGAAGCATTGTAATTGCACCAACGATTGTGGCAAGGGCGTAACTAAAGGATGACCAAAAGATTGTAACATCAATATGAAAATTTATTAAAATTATATAATACCCCAAGCATTCAAAAAACCATGATACCAGGCTTAAAAGCGTCATGTAAAATAGAGGAATAGGACGAAGCATTGTGTAACTGCTTTCATACGCATGATGAATATTGGAA
>JAIOIM010000421.1 GCA_019912505.1 Ignavibacteriaceae bacterium | reverse complement strand
CTCTTTTGGGGATTGGAATTTCAAATTCTTTTAATATTGCATGCTCATCATTTACGCCGAGACTTTGAACTGCGAGATACGGAAGCAATGTCACCCCAAAATCCTGCTCAACAAGTTTTTTAAGCGTATCTAAATTACCGCTGTCAAAAAGTATTCGTCCGCCATGTTTGTTTAATCCCCCTTTTGTAGCGCTGCATATTTTTAATGCCTGATCTCTAAAACAGTGCCCCTCTTTCAGCAGCAGCAGTTCGTCTGGCGAAATATCTTCTGTTGTTAAATATTCCTTTTCTGAAAGGTGATGATTTTTTGGAAGATAAGCGAGAAATGGTTCATAAAACAATCCCTTTTCTACAAGGTTGTGTTCATTTAGCGGCAGCGATAAAATACCGACATCAATAACATCCTTATTTAGTGCTGTTACAATTTCAGAAGTTGTAATTTCATCAATTGTTAACTCAACGTGGGGAAATTTTTCAACAAACGGCTGAAGAAATAGAGGAATTAAATAAGGTGCAACCGTAGGTATAATTCCTATTTTTAGGATACCTGAAAAGTGACCCGTTTCATCATCAATAATACTTTGAAGTCGCTCGGATTCGTGCAATACAATTCGTGCCTGTCTTAAAACTTTTACTCCAATATCAGTAGGTGTGACAGGACTTTTACTTCTATTAAAAATTGTAATGCCGAGTTCTTCTTCAAGTTTTTGAATTTGCATACTTAATGTAGGCTGTGTTACAAAACAATGATTTGCTGCAACTGAAAAGCTCCGAAAGTTATCAACAGCAACTATATAATAAAATTGAGCGAGCGTCATTTTTAGCCATAAATATTTGATGTGTAATTAAATGTATTTAACAATAAGAATCAACCATATCCGCTGTTATTGCAATTCTTATTAGATCGAAAATTAAAGGCTCAATTAAAAAATACGCCGACAAAATTAGTATAGATATTCTCTATAGCTCTATAAATTTAATCGATTTGACTTCCCGGTACTTCAACGTTATTTTATAACCAATTAAAATTTGACAATTAAAAAAGAAATCAAGGTTTTTATAATGAATAGATTATTATCACTCGGATCGAAATTCCCGGAATTTAAAAAGACAACTGTTGTATCTACTGAGGTTGGCAAAGAGTTTTCTTCTCTGACCAACGAAGATCATATAAATGATGGAAAGTGGATGGTTATGTTCTGGTACCCAAAAGATTTTACTTTTGTTTGTCCTACAGAAATTGCTGAGTTCAACAATAATTATACGGAGTTTAGAGACAGAGATACACTGCTTGTCGGTGCATCAACTGATTCAGAATATGTTCACCTTGCGTGGAGAAAAGATCACAACGATTTAAAAAATTTAAAATTTCCCCTGGTTGCTGATACATCAAAATCACTTGCCGAAGCTCTCGGCATCCTTGAAGCTGAAGAAAAAGTTGCTTACAGAGTTACACATATAGTTGACCCGCAGGGAGTTATACGCTGGGTTTCCGCAAACGATTTAAGCGTTGGAAGAAACGTAAAAGAAGTTTTAAGAGTTTTGGATGCTTTACAAACAGACGAACTCTGCCCATGCAACTGGGAAAAAGGAAATGAAACCTTAAAAGTTGCGTAATTTTTTTAGAGGGACGGTTTGTTGACACGCTGTAGTTTAACTGCAGCCTCAACAATTCTATTGCGAAAAAAATAATAAAGGAAATATGACAGAATTATTAGAAACAAAATTTGATTTACTTAAGGACCTCGGGATTGCCGAAGAAACTATGTTGAGTTCATTGGACACGATGGTTATAGGCGAGACAAAGTATGTAAAGGATTTGAGGATCAACTTAAAAAATACGGTTAATTCCGAGCTCTTAAGTCTTAAAGAAAGTTATTTGATAGCCGCTGCAATTGCGATAAATGAAAAAGTAAAATTGTTGTCTGAGTCATTTTTTGAAAAAGCCAAAGAAAATGGTGCCAGCGAAGCAGAGATTGCCGAGACTGTAGCATGTGCATCTTTATTAGCAACGAACAATGTTTTTTATCGTTACAAACATTTTATAAAAAACAATACCGATAAGTATCAAAATATGCCGGCAAGAATTAAAATGAACATTATGATGCACCCGGTGCTTGGTAAAGAATTTTTTGAGTTGATGAGTCTTGCCGTTTCAGCCGTTAACGGATGTGGGTCCTGCGTAAGCAGTCACGAAGAAAGCGTTAGAAAACTCGGCTCAAACGAAGAAAGAATTTTTGATGCCGTTAGACTTGCGGCAGTGGTAAAAGGTCTAGCAGTAGCTTTTAATTAATTGTGTGAGTAGAAGTAAAAAATAGTTAGTTAGTTGTTAGTAGTATAGTTGGTGGACTATATGATGCGGGCTGTCGAGTTTAATTGGCAGCCCGTTTTTTTTATAATTATAATTGTTTTTCCATGTTCCCCATCTAATGTTGGCGGTTGATATTTGACGAATTTCGTAAATTTATGCCGGAGGATTTAGGAGTGGATAAAGCTGCGCCCGAAAAGCTTTAAGCTTATAGCGAAAGGGTTTTATACTTTAGCAACCGCCTCAAATGGTTCTCCTGTTAGCCTTAGAGTTGCTAACGAAAGAGTTCAATCTGCTCTTGAGAGGTTTTGATACTGTAGCGAGAGGGTTTTTACCGGTCGCAACCACCTCTTAAGCCTCTCCCGATAGTCACCCGGCTGCTTCCGGGAGGTTTTTTGCTTTTCCTAAGAGGGTTTTAGCTTCTCCGGTGAGGATATTTAGCCTCAACCGAGCGCCTGATGAACCTCTCCATTTAGGGTCTTTCGACTTTTCTTGGAGCATAATAGTTTGAAAATTGTTCGTATTTAAGCTTTTGCTCAATCCCTGGGAAACGGCAGTAATAATTTGAGCAGGAAATGCGCTATTTCAGAAATGATATTGGCTACTGTGGGATTGCTTAGAAAGGTATTTATGAGAGGACTAATAATGTGCCGGCAGACTATTCAACAAAAAATCACTTTTAGACTGCCGGCGCGCTGTATGCCGGCTGATGTTATTGCCCTACTGGTGGGGCTTTAGGTTTATTTTTTTTAAAGAACTCCTGCATTTGAGCGCAGCGTGTATCGAGACCCGGCAGTTTATCTTTGTTATGTTGCACCGAGCCGTAAAGGTCGAGTGCGGCAACAAACAGATCGCTTCTTAAAGCCATAAGCGTATCGTCCACGGCTTCATTAAGCGAGGCTATAAGAGTGCCGAGAGCCGTAAGCTTATCGAGCAGTGCTTTATCTTTAAGGAACCCTTCCTTATCAAAAAGGGGCGATACTACCTGCGGAAATTCCGTAATGGTATCGAGCGCAAGATTGACAAACGGCATATAAGCGTTACCCGCTTTAAGCAGGTTTGTACGCTGTGTTGAGTTAAGGCTCACGAGAAAAGGCAGGTTTTCCCCCACTGTGTTTACCGCCGCCCTTGCGGCAGTTTCGGCTTCTGCCGTAAGAACTGCATCTACTATGTTTTGGGGCATGAGTACCTCCTTATTTTATTATTGATTATTAATTGCCCGTGGCTTTTAACGACAACGGGTTGTGTTAATCATTTTTAATTTGTTAAGTTATTTAAGTAAAAGCATTTTATTAACTTTTGTAAAACTACCGGCTGTTAGTTTATAGATGTACATTCCGCTCGCAAGGCTGCCGGTGGATGTAGCATTAAAATTAACTTCGTAATTGCCGGCGGCTTTTACTTCGTTTACCAGGGTTTTTACTTCTCTTCCAAGAATGTCGTAAACTTGTAATGTAACTAACCCTGCTTTTGCAATTGAATAATTGATAGTTGTAACCGGATTAAAAGGGTTGGGATAATTTTGCATCAAATTAAATGTAAATATTTTTTCCGGTGCAGCCGATATTTTTCCGGCTTTATCAACATAGTATTC
>JAIOIM010000420.1 GCA_019912505.1 Ignavibacteriaceae bacterium | reverse complement strand
ACTGTTGATGTAACCTATGCCGGACGATGCCTTGCGGTCTGCAATTTCAAAAGGGATGAGTAGAAAGACCTTGCGGCAATGCACTTCACTAACTTTGAGTGCAGCAGCCTGGGCTACGATGGTGAGATGCTATTTTATTATGGAAGTGATACAACACTTTTATCAATAGATACAATTTATTCATCAATACATCACCCCTTTTATAATTTGAATTGCCTCTCAAATTAGATAAATTTGCCATTCATTTTATAAATATCTGTAAGAAAATTATGCGCTATCCTTTTGCTGAAATTGAACCTAAGTGGAGAAAGTTTTGGGACAATAATAAAATACATCAAACCGATTTGTCTAAAACCGATGATAAACTTTACACACTTGTTATGTTTATCTATCCCTCCGGCGCAAAACTGCACTGCGGTCACTGGTATAACTACGCTCCAACCGATACCTGGGCGCGCTATAAAAAATTAAACGGTTATAATGTATTCGAGCCGATGGGTTACGATGCGTTCGGTCTTCCGGCAGAAAATTACGCTATAAAAACGGGTATCCATCCATACGACAGCACGATGACAAACATCAACGATATACGCGCGCAACTAAAAAGTATAGGTTGTATGTACGATTGGGACGCCGAATTAATGACGTGCAAACCGGAGTATTATAAATGGAACCAGTGGCTTTTTCTTCAGCTTTATAAAAAAGGTCTTGCGTACAGAAAAAATGCGCCGGTAAACTGGTGCCCCTCTTGCAATACAGTGCTCGCAAATGAGCAGGTGCAGTCAGACGGCTCGTGCGAGCGGTGCGGCAGTATTGTAATTCAAAAAGCGCTTACACAATGGTTCTTTAAAATAACCGATTATGTTGAAGAGCTGCTCTCTGGTCTCGATACAATTACCTGGCCTGAAAAAACAAAACTGATGCAGCGCAATTGGATTGGGAAAAGCATTGGCACGGAAGTTAAATTTAAAGTTGACGGCTCCGGTGAAGATATTACTGTTTTTACAACCCGCCCCGATACACTTTTCGGTGTAACTTATGTTGTACTTGCACCCGAACATACGCTTGTTGATAAATTAACAACCGGTGAGTTTAAAGACAGCGTAGCTAAGTATAAAGAAGAAATAAAATCACTCTCCGAAATTGAAAGAACATCAACTGTAAAAGAAAAAACCGGTGTGCCGACAGGCGCAGTTGCAATAAATCCTGTTAACGGCGAGAAGGTGCCTATCTGGACGGCTGATTATGTGCTTTCAACATACGGCACCGGCTGTGTAATGGCGGTGCCCGGGCATGATGAAAGAGATTTTCAATTTGCTAAAAAGTTTAACTTACCTATCCGAAAGGTTATTCTAAAAGCCGGCACAAACGAAAACGATGAACTAACCGAGGCATTTACGGAATCCGGCACGATGGTAAATTCCGGTAGTTTTACCGGTATGTTTTCTGAAGAAGGAATTGATAAAATTTCTCTTTACCTTGAAGAAAATAATCTTGGTAAAAGAAAAACAAATTACCGCCTGCGCGACTGGCTTATTTCGCGTCAGCGTTATTGGGGTACGCCTATTCCAATTATACATTGCCCTGATTGTGGTGAAGTGCCGGTTGAGGAAGATAATTTGCCGGTTGAACTTCCATACGATGTTGAGTTTAAACCTTCGGGCGATTCGCCCTTATCTTCAAATGAAAAATTTATAAATGCTAAATGTCCAAAATGCGGAGCCGATGCAAAACGCGACCCCGATACGATGGATACATTCGTCGATTCGTCCTGGTATTATTTCCGTTACCTCAACCCGCGCTTCAGCGAAGATATATTTGATAAATCGAGAACCGATAAATGGGTGCCGGTTGATATGTACGTTGGCGGGGCAGAGCATGCCACAATGCATTTGTTGTACGCAAGATTTATACACAAATTTTTACGCGATCTCGGTTACACCGCTTCTGATGAACCTTTCAAACATCTTGTTCATCAAGGCACAATAACCAACCAGGGCGCAAAGATGTCAAAGTCGAAAGGTAATGTTGTTAACCCGGATGACTTCACTATAAATTACGGCGCTGATGTATTTCGGTTGTACCTTATGTTTATGGGACCTTATGAACTCGGCGGCGACTGGAGTGATAAAGGAATTTCGGGTACCGACAGATTTGTGCAGCGCAGTTACGAATTGTTTAATAAGTTTAGCGGGTTAGGTAAAGATGTAAAAGCAAAAAGCGAGTATGAAATTGCCCCGCTTTCAGCAGTTGAAAAAAGTATTTACAGAAAAGTAAACCAAACCATCAGAAAATTTGATGAAGAGGTTGAACACTTCCGCTTTAATACCGCAATTGCCGGAATGATGGAACTGATAAACGAGTTGAAAAATCTCGACCAGTGTTCAAAAGAAATACAGGTTTATACGCTTGAAAGATTTGCGGTTCTTCTTGCGCCGGTTGCTCCTCACCTTGCAGAAGAATGCTGGCAGATCTTAGGCAACGATACTTCATTATTCCAAAAACCGGTTTGGTTTACTGTTGATGAAAAAGCGCTTATTGCCGACAGTATTAACATAGCCGTGCAGGTTAACGGTAAACTGCGTGATACAGTTGAAGCCGCTACAGATAGCGATCAGGCTGTGGTAAAAGAATTAGTGATGCAGAATGAAAAAGTAACAAAATATTTAGACGGCAAACAAATTGTAAAAGAAATATTTGTAAAAAATAAAATTTATAATATTGTAGTCAGGTAGGCGGCGTACAAATGGAACGCCTTTTAAAGGCTGTGTCAGTATTCAAACAAAACCGTTGAAACGGTTGAGAAGCCTATTTTTTTCATTAACACCTCGATTAATCGAGGTGTTAATGAAATCTTATTCAAGATTTGAACCGTTTTAGCTGTGCGCTGCGGCGTAACGGTTTCTGTTTGGCAATTTTTATTATATACCATCTTGGATAATTAAAAACCATGACTTTCACACAATCTCTATATGGCGGGGCTATTTATTTACAGTCTCTGAGTAAAGTAAGCTAATAAATTATTTAAATGCCACAAATATAGAAGTTGGATTACTATTAGATTTTGGTCAAAAGCCTGAAATAAAAAGGAAAGCTTTAACTACTGAATACAAAAATCATAATTA
>JAIOIM010000419.1 GCA_019912505.1 Ignavibacteriaceae bacterium | reverse complement strand
CCCTTATATTCTACAAAAGAAATTCGTGAAGTTGATGACTATGCTATCCGGGAGTTAAATATCCCCGCTATTCTGCTAATGGAAAACGCCTCACTACAAGTTTACAACCTCACACTCTCAAAATATTTTCCGCCGATAAACAAAGTCGGATTTCTTTGCGGGAAAGGGAACAATGGCGGCGATGGTTTTGCTGCTGCACGCCACTTTTATAACAACGGATATGAAGTTACTGTTATTTACCTCTCCGGCGAAAATGATCTTTCCGGTGATAGTCTTACAAACTTTAAAATCATAAATAGCATTTCAAAAGTTGATGGATTAGTTAAACTGAAAAAATATAAATCAACTGCCGACTTGAAAATATTACAAACTTGCAATATCATTTTCGATGCACTCTTGGGAAGCGGGGCAGAAGGGGAGTTGAGAGAGCCATACTTATCAATTATAAAAAAAATAAATGATTTTAATTGTTACAAAGTTGCAATCGATATTCCTACCGGTTTAAACGCAAACACGGGTTACACAAAAGAAGCTTTTAAAGGAGATTTAACCATTACTCTCGGTGAGTTTAAAAAAGGTTTGTTTGTAGGTGCCAGCCCAGAATATACCGGCGAAGTAGTAAAAGGCAGCATAGGTATTCATCAAAATTTATATGATAAGTGCGAACCGGCTTCATATTTAATTGAACCCGAAGATGCGTTTTTTTCATTGCCGAAAAAAGGAAAAACTATTCATAAATATTCTGCGGGTAAAGTTTTAACAATTGCCGGCAGCGGCAGTTACCCCGGCGCAGCAGCGTTAACATCTGAAGCAGTTTTAAGAGCCGGTGCGGGTGCTTCTGTGCTTGCCTTTCCTTCATCAGTAAAAAATATAATTCATTCAAAAGTAGTTGAAGTTGTGGTTGATGCCTATGATGACAAAGGAAGCGAGCAGCTTAGTGAACACAACATAGAAGAAATTGAAGAAAGAATTGATTGGGCTGATGTTGTTGCTATTGGACCAGGTCTCGGCAGAGAAAACTCAACAATGAATGCGGTAATTGAGATTCTTAAAAGTCGCACAAATAAAAAGATGGTTATTGACGCCGACGGACTGTTTGCTTTATCTCGCGGGAAATATAAAGAGTTAGATTTATCAGGTTTAATTTTAACGCCGCATCACGGAGAATTTGCAAGACTGTTGGATATTCCAACAACCGAACTTCAAAAAGATATACTAACTTATGGCAAAAACTTTGCAGAAGAAACCGGTTCATATCTTGTTTTGAAAGGTGCCCCAACAATAATTTTTACCCCCGATGGTGACGCGTTAATCAATACGGTTGGTAATGCGGGACTTGCAAAATTCGGCACAGGTGACGTATTAACAGGAATCATTGCCGGTTTATTAGCGCAGCATTACGATGTGGAGCAGTCAGTTGTTGCCGGGGTTTACCTGCATAGTCTTACTGCAGATATAATAGCAAATGATTTTACGGAATACAGCTATACAGCCGAAGACATTCTATTAAATTTGCATAGAGGTTTTCAGTTTTTGAGAAAATCGTTTGCTTAAAAAAATCTTAGAAAAAAAAGTTTATCTTGTATACGCTCCGCTTGCGGTTTATTGGGCTGCAATAGCTGTTGCTACATCAATCCCGGCAAAAAGCCTACCCAAAACATCGATTAATGACAAAATCGAGCATATCCTTGCATATTTTGGTTTAGGTTTTCTTTTAAGTTTTGCTCTTTATGCACAGGGAAAATATATATTTCTAAAAAACAATTATGCAATATCTGCCCTGCTAATTACTTTAATTTATGCCGTAGTTGACGAAATTCATCAATTACTTATACCGGGGAGGCAATGCGATATTCTTGATATGATAGCTGATTTAGCAGGCGCAATTGCGGGTATCATCCTTATAAAAGTTATCGTTAAAATATTTATCCCAGAAAAAATAAATTATTAGTTTAAATATTTTTTTATATTTTGTGCAGTAATTAAAAAAAATATTTTATTTAAAGGAACAATATTTTTTTTAGCGGGTAAAAGATTTTGAATATCAAAATTTTTATTGACATAAGTTTCATCATTTGCTAACTTCACAATCATAAAAATTCTCTGGAGGAGAAGTTAAATGGCACTCAGAAAAAACCCAAAAGCTGATTTGAGGCGCGCGTACAAAAGAATTTTCGAGATAAGTTTAATAATCTCATTACTGTTTTTAATTGTCGCCTTCAAATTTTTTCCCAAAATTTCTACCACGGCATTACAAACTGAAGGACCACAAGAGCTATTTAAAGTAGAAGACATAGCACAGACGAAGCAGGAGAACAGACCTCCTCCTCCTCCCAAACCACCGATTCCTATAGAAGCCCCTTCGGATGATGTTTTAGAAGACATTGAAATAGGTGACACTGAAATTGACTTTAACAAGCCGGTTGATGCTCCGCCGCCGCCAAAAGAAGAGAAAAAAATAATAGAAGAAGAACCTGTTTATTTTGTTGCGGTTGAAGAAATGCCCGAACCAATAGGCGGCATTGCTGCAATTCAAAGCAAAATTGTTTACCCGGAAATAGCCAAACGCGCCGGGGTAGAAGGCAAAGTATATGTTTTAGCTTTTGTTGACGAATCCGGTAATGTTACCAAAGTTGAAGTAGCTAAAGGACTCGGTGCCGGTCTTGATGAAGCTGCTGTCGGTGCCGTTCGGCAGACAAGATTTAAACCTGGTAAGCAAAGAGGGAAGCCTGTCAAAGTTCAGGTTATGATTCCTATTGTATTCAGACTTCAATAAATCTCTACAAACAGAATTACTTAGGCACTCCGTGAGTGCCTTTTTTTTTTCAAACCAACCGTTAGCAATTTAGTATAAAAAATCTTTATGCCGAATAGGAAATTCCTATTTTTATGAGTTTTAAGGCTGTTACGTTAAAGTGGGTTTTTGAAAGTTTTTTATACAATTTTAAAAATCCCCTCGCAATTGTTATGGCGACTAAACGCATTGTGATATTGATAGTAAGGCTTTTTATTAACCATTTACTTTTTTTTGGGAAACCCTTAGTATGACTATTCATTTTTCGGCATAGACAAAAACTTTCAGGTTAACTTAATGTTTGTACTACTAATGGAAATACTATCGCCTCTATGCAGCATGGTTTTTTCAATCCTTTCTCCATTTACATAAGTCGAGTTTTTACTAATCGCTTTAATTCCCACAAGTTCTCCTTTTACAAAAATCATCGCGTGAAGGCGAGAAATTTTCTTTTCGTTGTCATTAATTAAAATATCGCAGTCACTCCCTCTGCCGATAGAATTATTACCCTCATAAAGCATTACTTTCTTATTAAAATTTACCCCAAATATCAAACCATATTTTGATGGGATTTTTCTCAAATTGGCTGCGGACTGCGGTTTTTGCTCTCTTTGAACAGTCCTCCCCAATGGTAGATAATCATTCTGCCCACTAATCTGGCCTTGATTAATATGAAATGCCTCAGCGACACTTGATAGATTTATATAGATAATGATAGTAGTCCCAATGATTAGTTCAATAAAACTTATCAAGAAAGGAATTAAAGTGTATGCAATAGTATTA
>JAIOIM010000418.1 GCA_019912505.1 Ignavibacteriaceae bacterium | reverse complement strand
GTATCAATGCACCCCTGCCTTATTCTTTGATTAAAAATCAATATTTGCAGTTTTTTATCAAAAAAAAGTTTCTTTTACAACTGTATTTATTTATTTTTTTATCGAAGAATTAAAAAAATAGAATATTTTAACAGTCAATCTAACCTGCATCTTAATTATAAATAACGGATTTTAAAACTTATTTAGAAGACTAAATTGATAAAAAATAATTTTTTACGAAAAAGAAAATTCTGGATATATTTACCATTTAGAAGATATCTAATATTTGTCTCGGCGATATTCTTTTTATTTTCAGGAATTGGATTTATCATCGATCTGCTTTCAGAGGGTTCATATTCAGAACCGCTACTTTATATTAATGTATTTTATTCAGGGATTGTTGCAGTATTCTACGTTTATACCTTTACAAGGAATCTTAAATTTCTTCCTTTTACTATCGTATTCCAGATTGTAGTTGGAATTAACATCTGGAAAGGAGCCGACCCATTACCGCTTTCCGAATTTCCCCAAAGAGCATCTTTTGATGCCTTAGGAATTTTAGTAACAATTGTTCTGGGATACATACTGCTTGTTATATTTATAAATAAGGAGGGAATAAGAAATCTTCGTCTTCAGGTTGAAATGAACCTTGCGCAGGAGCTTCATTCGAATCTTGTTCCGAAAATTGAAATTGTTGATAACCGTTTTGAAATATTTGGAATATCAAATCCTACCGATGAAGTGGGCGGTGATTTAATTGACTTTTGCGAAAATGAGACTACACATACTTGTTATATTGCAGATGTATCGGGGCATGGAGTTGCGGCAGGTTCGATGATGGGGATGTTTAAGAGTACTATTCGAGTGTTATTAAACAAAGATGAGGCACTTTGTTCAATTTTAACTGAAACAAGTAAGACGATTTACAATTTAAAAAAGAAAAACATGTTTCTTACGTGTGCGTTTTTAAAATTTAATTCAAATTCTACTGTAGAATATTCAACAGCAGGTCATCTTCCGATTTTAAAACTCGCAAATGATTCAAACAATTTTGACGAATTGTTAATAAAGCACCTTCCAATTGCGGCGACAAAAGATTTTAATTATACAACAAACATTACAGTATGCAGCAAGAATGATTTATTCATATTACTGACTGATGGAATTACAGAGACGTCTAATAAAAAAGATGAAAACTTTGGAATGGAAAAAGTGAAACTGATTATTCTAAATAACAGAAATGATGAATTATCCAATATTTATGAAAAAATAAATAATGAGTTAACTTCATACGGAAAACAAAAAGATGATCAGACAATTTTATTAGTCAGATGTTTATAAATATCATATCTATTATTCTTTAACTAAAGTTATCGGCTTGTTTAATGAAGCACCCAAGAATATACCCATAGAGCATGCAGATGAAATTTTAACTTTCTTAGTGTTTAATAGCAATCTGGAAATAAAATAATAGACAGACATAAATTGGAATTATAAATAGATGAAAAATTGATTAGTTTGTTTTCAGGAACTTATTTGAATTTTTTTTCTACATCATGACTTTAAGGGAGAAACCTTAGCTCGCTTGCAAAACTTTGGTTGTAGGTTGGCTAATGCGGTATTACTAATGAGCCAACGTACAGTGCGCTTTTCAACACTGGCGCACAACACGTGATTCTATTTAGCACAATAAAATGTTTTTAATTTCAGATCAGAAATAATTTAAGTTTTTGGGAATTTGGACTGAAAGGAATAGACCATTAAGAATGATTACAAGCATTATTTCAATTTTAAAATTATTTTGTACAATCAATTCAATAAAATGTTGTTAATCTTTTATGGATGTTAATTCCCTATCTCGTTTACTGGCTTTATTGCATTGAGCTTATTCATTTTAAGATAGTCTACAATTTTTTTTACCGATTGCGCTTGATCCCTCCGGCAGACAAGCAATGCGTCATCATTGTGAACTACTATTAAATTTTCAGCACCAATTACAGCAGTAAATTTCTCGGGCGAAAATATGAATGAATCAACGGTCATGTCAGTATATACTTTACCTCGGATGCAGTTGCCTGAGTCATCTTTTTCTGACAACTGATAAACTTCTTCCCAGCTTCCAACATCACTCCAGATAAAATCACCTTTCGTTAAAAATACTTTTTTTGATTTTTCCATCACACCGTAATCTATCGAGATTTTTCGAAGCTGCCCGTAAACTATGTCTAATTTTTTTTCAAACTCGGGTGTGTCTATAACTGCTTTTATTTCTTCAAGCCCTTCAAAAAGATCGGGAAGATGAATTTGAATTTCATTTAATATTGAGCTTGCCTTCCAAATAAAGATACCGCTGTTCCACAAAAAATCTCCGCTTTCAATAAACCTTACGGCGGTTGCATAATTTGGCTTTTCTGCAAATGAATAAACTTTATGGATATTATCGTCAATCGATTGTTCATCTATTTGAATATAACCATAACCAATCTCGGGGCGCGAAGGTAAAATACCAATAGTTACCAGTCCGTTTGTTTTGCTGGCATAGTCTATTGCATTTTTTAATGCAAGGTGGAAGTCTGCAATTCTTCTAATAAGATGATCGGCGGGTAAATTTATTATTAAGGCATCAGGGTCTCGTTTTTGTATGATGATAGAAGCCAGCCCAATGCAGGGTGCGGTTTCCCTCCCGAAAGGTTCGGCTATAATATTAGCCGGCGGCAATTGAGGTAATTGATTTACCACTAACGGTCGCTGTTTTCTATTTGTAACTATGTATATTTTATCATCGTCAATAAACCCGGTTAGACGCTCAACAGTTTCCTGGATTAAAGTTTTCTCGCCGAATATTTTCATTAACTGTTTTGGAGTTTTTTTATTGCTTTTCGGCCAAAATCGGGAACCGATTCCGCCAGCCATTACCACGGCATAAATACTCATTTTTATTCATTCCTAACTTTTATCATTTTTAAACGCTTACCGAATTCTTCGGCTTTGTTTAAATAATTAGTTATGTCCACTTCTTTCCCTTTTACAACTGCAACTATAACTATAAGGCATGCGCGCAAAGAAACAATAGTATCTTTCCCGGGCATTAAATTTCTAACTTTAATAAGCAATAGCGCATTTGCTATTATCTTGTGCATATTGCCGATAATTTCAAAACCAATTTTATCGGAAAGTTCAGCATTGGCATTTATTTTTTTTACAAACGCATCAAGTTCGTCTATGTACAATTCATCGGGCGAAATCTTTTTTAAAAATGTATCTAACGGTTTAATCGGCTCGAGAACTGTTTTTTCATAATTTTGAAATAATATTTCATCGTCCTCTTTTTCATCATCAAAAATAAGTTTTTCTTTTATCGACTCACTTTGTCTTTCAAGAATTTCGTCAGAAGATTTTCTTTTTGAGAGATCGATATTTACCACAGAATTATTATCCGAACTGAATGATCCACTCATTCCCATAGTTGATTTTGGCTTATCAAGAAGATTTAATTTGTTAGCGGCAGCTTTGAATAACGGAGGAGTAACCGTTTCCAGCATGTTTGTAAGATCTTTTATCAAACCTCCGCTGTGAATTTTAAATTGATCGGATAATTTTAAAATATCTACCCTACCGGCTAAATAATTATAAATTTCATTTAGCCTTATTGCAAGGGTTGAAAACTCGGTAACTCTTTTCATTCTTTTGATATCACCCTCAAGATCATCTGATCGAATAATAACTTCACGCAGAAGAGCAACCACTTCAATCTGTTGAGAGTTTAACCTTAGATTATTTGATGCTGCGGTTATACTTTGGGTAATATATTGTTTTATTAAATCCATCAGTTTTTAGGTATCCTTGGAACCCTTTTCGTAATTCCGCATGTTATTTCATATGGAATTGTACCGAGTGCTTTGCCCCAATCCCATGCATCAATCACTTGCTTTTTACTTTTGCCAAGCAGAATAATTTTATCACCTATCTTTATTTTATCGTTACCAACATCGAACATTATTCTATCCATCGTCACCGTCCCAACCTGTGGATATAATTTATCCTTAATTATGCAGTATATTTTATTGGTCAAATTCCGATGGTAACCATCGGCATAGCCAAAAGGTGTTTCCAAAATTGTAGTTTCCTTAATTGCTGTAAATCTTCTACTGTAACTTACACTTTCTCCGGGTAAAATTCTCTTAATTGAGTTTACCAAAGATATTATGTTCATAACAGGTTTAAGTTTTATCGATTCAGATGTTTCAAGAGAAGGATAATAACCATAAAGTGAAATTCCCGGACGAACCATATCGAAGTAGGCTTCGGGCATATCTAAAATTGCACCGCTGTTTGCTGCATGAGCCAAACCAAAATTTATCCCCGCTGCTTCCAGTTCTTCGATGATATTCTTAAATCGTTCTAACTGCAATGTTGCAAAAGTTTTCTCTTTTTCATCTGAAGTTGCAAAATGTGTATAAACCCCATCAATAATAAAATTTTTATTGCGGCTAAGTTTGGAAATAAATTTTAATGCTTCGGTATACTTAATGCCAAGGCGACCCATACCTGTATCAATTTTTACATGAACCTTTAAAGGCTTTTTTCTTAACAAAGATTTTT
>JAIOIM010000417.1 GCA_019912505.1 Ignavibacteriaceae bacterium | reverse complement strand
GTCTGGAGTAATGTTAATTACTTCAATATCGGAAGAAAGCCATTGGTTTTCAACAAGATAATTATAAAGATTTACCGTCTGCTTTCCACTATCGGGTTTTACAGAAACATTATATTCAGGTTTGGAACCAAGGTTTACCGAAGCAAGTTTCCATCCTTCGCCTTTAAGTTTTACCGATATATCATGGGGAATTTTTGTGCCGGAAGTATAACCAACCGGAAAATTTACAAGCTTAACCGGGAGATCTATTGTAGCATAATAGTCGTTTGAAAGCGATATAGATCCCCACAACAAAATTGAAAAAGTAAAGGCGGCTAATATTATATGTAAGTTTTTTCTCATGAATGCAAATATAAACTATTTTTTATAATTCGATTGTATAAATTATCGAATGCTGCTACAAGTGGCTAAAATAACTTAAAAGCGTCTCTCTGTTTGCCTTTGATATTTGTCTCCCTTTAATTGGGAAATTGTTAAAATCTCGTGCTGCCCTCCTCAATTGATGGACATTAAGACTCGATAATTTTTCGAGCGTGTGCACCGACATTATATCATCATCTTTGCTTGCTTCAACTGATTTTACAGATTTAGGAATATCTTCTATCGATGACGCATCTACAGCCCCTTTTGTAATTTCAACTTCTTGTTTTAATACTCCGAGTGCTTCCCGCTTCAATCTTGCAATAGTATCGTTACCATAATCTTTATCAAATAGGGAAGGCGTTTTAATACTATCTTCTTTTATCTTCTTATTCTTTTTTTGCTTTGGCAGTTGAACATTTTTATCTTTTTCAGAAGTTGAACCGGCTGAACTCACTACTGAAGCAAGAGAATCGTCGATAGATACTTTTAGTTCAACAGCGCTTGTTTCCGCAGCCTGAACATCCTCTAACTTTTCAACTCTTTCTTTTAAAGTAGATACCTCCGAATACACATTTCTTTCTTCTGCAGGTAACTCATTATTCGTTACTTCAATTTCATCGGATAAAGATTGCGGCTTAGAAACAAAAATAACTTCAGGCTGATTTGGCTGTATGTTAGAAACTTCGCTTTTAACTTTTGGGTTTTTCCTTTTACTCTCTTTATTTTTTTTCTTTCCCAGGGCGGAAGTTTCAGTATCAATGTTCTTTATTTCATCATATGCCTTTACAGACAATTGATCTGTGGGAATTGGAACATACAGGGGAATTGTTTCAGTTGTAGGATTTTCATGGATAGGAATCTTGCCGGAAAATTCGCTTCCGAAGTTGCTAATAATTTTACTTTCTTGTTTATTGCGGGCGAGAGATGGGAGCAGAAGCATTAACTCCTCTGCTGGATTTGTTATAACGTGAGCAGCAATTAATTTTCCAAATCGTTTTGCCGCTGCTGCTCCGTGATTGACAGCAATTTGTACCTGCTCCGGTTCGCCCCAAATAAATATGGTAATTGAACTATTAATTATTTCTTTACCCAAAAGCTTAACCTGCGAATTTTTCAGCATTACGTCTGCTGCTTCAATTGCGGCAATAACACCTTTGGTTTCTATCAATCCAATTGATTTTAACATTTTAGACTCCGTTAATTAAATTCGGAGCAACTGCTCCCACCCGAAAATAGTCGGGTAACTAATCAATGTCAATAAATATTACAATGAATTTAAATATTCCTGCAAAATTACTGCTGCTGCTCCCCTGTCAACCAATCCCTTTTCTCTTCTTTTTGATTTTTTGCTGACTGACTCAATAATCAATTCTTGTGCAATAGATGATGAATATCTTTCATCCCACAAAATAACTTCAATGTTAAATTTTTTTTCTAATTCTAATTTAAATTTTATCACGTTTTTTGTTACATGCGAGTCGCTCCCGTCTTCTTTTGTCGGAAAACCTAAAATTATCTTCTCAACCTGCTGTAGTTCAACTATTTTATTAAGATTAATAATGAGATTTTTATCATTTAGAATTGTCTTATAAGGGTAAGCAAAAGTTTTTAGCGGATCACTTAACGCAAGCCCAATTCTTCGTAATCCAAAATCGATGCATAATATACGAGATAATATGGGAGCATTATCCACTATGCGCCTTCGAACCTTTCAACAGAAAATACGCCGCGGATCTTTTTTAGTCTGTCAATAATACGGTGCAAGTGTTCGATGTTTTGAACGTATAAAGTAACGCTTCCTTCAAATGTGGAATCATTTGTATTGATGTTTATAGATTTGATATTTGTATTTTGGTATGAAACTATTGTGTGCGAAATTTCATTTAATATTCCGGGTGTGTCTTCACCCCTAACTGTAACTCCCGAAACAAAATAGGAATTATCACTTTGAGTCCATTGAATGGGAATTAGTTTGCTCCTGTCTTTGTTCGACATCCTTAAAAGGTTATTGCACGTTTTGCGGTGAATTTTTATTCCTTCACCTACTGTTATATATCCAATAACGGGATCACCGGGAACCGGGTTACAACATTTTGCATATGAATATAAAATACCGGAAT
This sequence comes from Ignavibacteriaceae bacterium, assembly GCA_019912505.1. Taxonomy (GTDB): domain Bacteria; phylum Bacteroidota; class Ignavibacteria; order Ignavibacteriales; family Ignavibacteriaceae; genus CG2-30-36-16. The sequence continues at coordinate 1,591 of JAIOIM010000417.1, read as the reverse complement.
CTTTTCCGTCAACCAACACTCCGCCTATATCGTTCCTTGCAATATTGGCAAAGTTTTCAAATTCAAGTACCTTAACGTCCTTTTCTTTTTTCTCCTTTGTTGCGCTTAAAACTTCATCCAGATTTACTTTTCCGTGAGCTATGGCTTTAAAAAATTGCTTTTGGTTTTCAAACTTATTGCTTAATGCAAGTTTTAAAACATCCTGCGTGTTAAATACTAATTTTACTTTTTTTAATTTCTTTTCCCAAATCTCTTTTCCGTTAGATATTATATCTTCTTCCTCTTTGTTCAGCCATTTCCGTATTGCAGATTTGGCTTTATGCGAAGCAACAAATTTTATCCAGTTTTTATTAGGAAGTTGATTTTTTGAAGTAATAATTTCTACCTGATCGCCGCTGTGCATAATAGTATCAAGCGGAACAATTTTGCCATTTACCTTTGCGCCAATACAATGATATCCGACTTTGCTATGAATATCAAAAGCGAAATCAACCGGGGTAGAATTTATAGGCAGACGCCGTAAATCTCCTTTCGGAGTAAAAACATAAATTTCGTCCTGGTAGAGATTAAGCTTAAAGGACTCAAACAATTCTTTTTTCCCCTCCTCTTTAGAGGCGTTTTCAAAAATATCTCTAATCCAGTTTACCCAGTTTTCCATATCTTTTTCGGATGAGCTTGTATTTTCCTTATAGCGCCAATGTGCAGCCACACCCTTCTCAGCCACTTCGTGCATCTTCTGTGTTCTTATCTGCACTTCAACCATTCTGCCATCCGGACCTACTACGGTGGTATGTATTGACTGATAATTATTTGTTTTTGGTATTGATATATAATCTTTGAACCTATCGGAAACCGGCAGGTACATTTGGTTTACAATTCCCAGCGTAGTATAACAATCGTTTGGGTTCGGCGTATCTAAAATCAGTCGAATTGCAAAAAGATCATAAATTTCTTCAAACGGTTTGTTGCGCCTTACCATCTTTCTGTAGATGCTGTAAAGATGCTTTGGGCGACCACTCATCGCAAACTTAAGATTATACTCGTTAAGTTTTTCAATTATCGGGTCGCTAAATTTTTTTATGTACGTTTCCCGTTCTTTCCTTTTGCTTTTTATTTTACGGGCAATTTCTTCGTAGGCTTCTTTATTTAAATATTTAAATGAAAGATCTTCAAGTTCCCATTTAACCATTCCCAAACCAAATCTGTTTGCAAACGGCGCATAAATGTCAAGAGTTTCGCTTGCTATTCTGCGCTGCTTTTCGGGGTTAACAAACTCCAAAGTACGCATATTATGAAGTCGGTCGGCAAACTTAACGAGAATAACTCTAACATCGCGAACCATCGAAAGAAGCATTTTTCTAAAATTTTCGGCTTGAGTAATTTCTAACCCTCTGAAAAGTCCGCTAATTTTTGTAACGCCGTCAACAATTTCGGCTACTTCTTTTCCGAATTCTTTTTTCAATAAGTCGAGATTAAAATCGGTGTCCTCCACAACATCATGCAAAAGTGACGCAACAACAGTTACATCATCAAGCGGAATTTCCTGAGCTACTATTAATGATACTTCGTACGGATGCGAAAAGTATGACTC
>JAIOIM010000416.1 GCA_019912505.1 Ignavibacteriaceae bacterium | reverse complement strand
CCTTGCAAACACCGAACTTCTTGTGTGCGATGCGGTGTTAAGATATTCAAATGATATTAAATATGGCGTTCTTAACCCAAAAGTTATTTTCGGTGAGCGTTACAACTTGCCGATACCCGATTCATCAAAAAAAGATATTTTGGAACCGTTAAATCAGAGTAATTTATTTCAGTATTTAAATGATGTTCAGCCAAAGAGCAAAAAATATAAACAACTGCAAGCAGCATTTAAACATTTTAAAACTTTTAAAAATATCGAGTGGAACAACATTCCGATTCCAGCCAGGAAAATAATTCTGGGAGACAGGGACTCAACGCTTAGGCATGTAAACGAGAGACTTATAACGCTTGGTTTTATTGATACTACAAAAGTAAAAATAAATGATTACGCTGTTTATGATTCTCTTTTGGAAAATGAAATTAAGGAGTTTCAAAAAGCTTACGGTTTAGTGGTTGACGGAGTGATAAGCAAAAACACAATAGAAAAACTAAATATTACACCGGACGAATATCTGAATAAAATTAAAGTAAGCTTAGAAAGATTTAGATGGATAGATTATTCCGATACAGCGAAGTATATATTGGTTAACATTCCCGATTTTAAATTATATGCAATTGAAAACGGTAATGAAAAATATAATATAAAAATTTGTACTGGCAGAAAACGATACGCAAGTTATGAGAAACAATATTTATATTATAAGCGTTCCAAACGGTGGCAACATAAACCTGAAGATTGGGAAACCCCAAGTATGTATGGTCAAATTTCTTATTTAGTGCTCAATCCAACCTGGACAGTTCCCCCGAGCATTATGCGTGAGGAAATATCGGCGAAGATTAGAAAAGATTCTACTTATTTGCTGACCGCTAACTTTAAAGTTTATAGAGATGGAACCGAGATAGATCCTTCCGAAGTAACGCTGCAAGATTTTTCAAAAGCGAACATACCATACAATATAGTTCAAGGTCCTGGGGCTGGCAATGCTTTGGGAAAAATTAAATTTATGTTTGTTAATCCGTTCGGAATTTATCTTCACGATACTCCAACACGCGCGCCGTTTGGTTACCAGAACCGGGCTGTTAGTCATGGCTGTATGCGTGTTGAGAAACCGCTGCAACTTGCAGAGTATATACTTCAAAACAACTCAAAGTGGAATATTGATTATTTAAAACTCGAAATAGGAACAAAGATTAATAAC
>JAIOIM010000415.1 GCA_019912505.1 Ignavibacteriaceae bacterium | reverse complement strand
TTTATAATTATTCTTGTCTTTATATTTCTCAAAATCTTCATACAAACTTTTGTCATCTTTCTCTAAATCACTATTTCCAATCCAGATTTTAGCGGGTATTTCAAACTTTTTTGTGGCACAAAGCAGCTTATCTTTGCTTGTGGCATCATTAGCCCCAGTAAAAATAGAATCCGGCTCCAAATCAAAAAAGGGAACGTAAAATCGTCTTCCAAATTTATTTATTTTTAGCACATCCTCTTTGGTAGGATGATTATGATTTCTTAAATGTAATGACAAAACGGCGGTTCCGGTACTGTAAACATTTAGCAAGATGCTGTCAATGCCTAAGTTGTAAGTTTTTTCTTCATTGTATAATTTAATGTTATAAGTTATTCCCTTTTCAATTTTGTATTCAAAATGATTTATTAAATCTTCATCAATATCATGTGTCTGCAATTCTTCACCAAGATCGTATAATATTTCTCTTACATAATTATAGAAGTAATTGTATTCATTATAGCGGTCGCAAAACTCAAGGTTAAAAAAGTTTCGTTTCCAATTAGTATTTCTTAACAATTCATCACGAAAATACTTAACATCAAATTTGTCTTTTAATGAGGCGCCAGGCTTAACGTCCCATTTTCTCCACTTAAAAGGGAAAATAAAAATATGATGGCTGTATAATTTTTCGTTCGTTTCCGGCTCCATATTAATTATTTCATCTTTTATTGTTAAGATTTCCTCTTTTGACAATTTCCCTCTGCCAATACCGAAAAATCCGTTGTCTCCCCCGCCATAGTAAGCAGTGTTATTTTCAATAAGATTTTTATATTTTTTTACAAGTTGATTTTTTCTGCTTCCATAAAAGGTTAATTGGTTATCCGAATAGACCAAAAGATTTTGCACTTTCCCGTACATTCTATCGGTGATAGGACTAAACTTTTCGGCTAATGATTTTACTATTACTATTCCGTTTATTTCTTTTTTGTTTTTTTCAATTGATTTTTCGGCAAGTTTTTCTTCTTCTTCCGTTACACCCTGCACCCTTCTGTCAGTATCCCTCACCTTTTTAATTTCATTTTCTGTAGCACAAATCCTTTCCATAGCAGGTATAAAACCTTTATCGTTTGCCGCAATCAGTTGCTGCCATCTGTTAAGTTTAATACTTAGCAATTCAGCAATTTGTTCAATTGATGAAGGTGTATTCTCTTTCTCATTATGGTGGTCAATGATTATTGCACTGAGCTGATAGGCAACATCTAAATTTAATTCTATAAATACCGGTATTTGTTCTCGGGAAAGCTTTGAAAGTTCTTCTTTATATTCGGAAAGTTTAGCGGTGCCCCATTGGAGTTCTTTGTCCTGTATATTTTCCTTTGTTATCCCATTTGCTAAGAGAATATTTTTAATTGTAACCATTTCGGCATCATAACCGCCTAAAAAAAAGACTAAAGTATTTTTATCTAATCCCATAATAATCGAACTCTAATAATTTTGAATAAAAACGGAATAATAGAAAACAACCTTCTTGTTTATTAAATATCCACTTCCATCCGAAAGATTCAGATATTTCAAAAAATAGTGTACTTATGTATAATAAAC
>JAIOIM010000414.1 GCA_019912505.1 Ignavibacteriaceae bacterium | reverse complement strand
AATTTAAGTATTACCTTTTTAGAACAGGCTCATTAATAATAATCAATTGTAGAAGTGTTAAAACCATTTATTGGATAGACAAAGTTGATTTTTTAAATGAAATAGCCATTTGAGATTGCTGTAAAGCCGTTTTACTTGTATGCAAAGTCGTTTTATTCGGTTGTATAGTCATTTTACTTGGCAAGGTAGCCATTTTATTTGTATGCAAAGTCATTTTACTTGGCAAGATAGCCATTTTATTTGGTAAGATAGCCATTTGACTTGGTTGATAAGCCTAGATTTTTCATTAACACCTCGATTAATCGAGGTGTTAGTGAAATATTATTCAATATTTGAACCGTTTTAACGGTTTCTGTGAAACATGAGTTAATAAGTCACCTTACGCAGAAGTTTTTCTCTGTGTAACTCCGCGAAATCTCTGTGGCACTCTGTGTAATAAAAATCAATAAGTAACACAGAGAACCACCGAGCAGGCACAGAGAACCACTGAGAAAATATTTTTTTCTTCAGTTCTTGCGTAAGTTGACTTAATAACTAATTATAACAAGTCCCGATTAACAATTATGAAAGCCTAAACCGGTTTTCATTTGAAAGGAGCGTTTAGTATGGCAACCAGTGAAAATACTTTTGCCGATAGACTTGCCCGCGGCAAACAGCTAAAAGAAGCTTTAGAGCTTGTAGCTAATTATAAACCGCAAGATCCTACTATTACTCTTGATGGATTGAACGATTTGTTAGCTATTATTGAAAACAAAAACACAGAAATTGCAGTAGTGCAAAGCCCGCTTACTACAGATATTGCGGCGCGTAAGGCTATTATAGGTGATGACGATGGGCTGAAAGAACGTACAAGGCGGATTGTTAGCTATTGTAAATCCAATAGCGAGTTTAAGCCTTATTTGAATTCCGTAAAGCAAGTGGCAAAAAAACTGTTGGACCTTAGACCCAAAGCCGCAAAACCGCCCGAACCAAATGGCGGAACCCCGGAAGAAGTGAAGAAACGGAACCAGGGGGAGCAGAGCTTTGGCGATTTAGAAAAACTTGCAAATGATTTGCTCCAGGCGCTTAATAACATACCCAATTATAATCCGAATAATGCAGAAATTACAATTAACGGGCTACAAACTATTATTGACCTATTTAAATCTCTGAATAACTCAGTTGCCGACCGCCGGAGCCTCCTAACAAATCTGTTATGGGAACGTAGAGATTTATACGAAGGCAAAAACGGTTTGCGCGAAAGAATGAAACGGATACACCAAAATATAGCCGCCGAGTATGGCAAAGACTCTGAAGAATATACATCGGTAATTAAATTTAAATATTAACCTTTCCGGTAAGGAAGGTTTAACCACTAAGTTCACTAAGGACACTTAGTGAGCCCGGTGGTGAAGGCGTTATTAGCTTTGCGTCCTTTGCGTTGCGCCATCTTTGCGCCCTTTGCGTGAAGTCTTTTTTGTTTTTGAATATAATTTAATATTAGTAACAAACTAATAAATCAATCAACTAACTAACATGGAGGTAGTGTGAACTACATTCGATTACTTTGCAAAATACCTGCAAAACTTCGCAGCGTATTTATTTTAATAACTGCGTTTTTGTTGCTAACCGGCAACGGGTATGCGCAGCTTAGCGGCACATACGCCATACCCGGGCAATATGCAACTATTGCGGATGCCGTTACGGCACTTAACACAAGCGGTGTTTCGGGTGCGGTTACATTTAAAGTTTTAACAGATCATCAGGAAACTGCGCCAGCTGCGGGAATACTACTTGGTACCCCTGCTCTTAACGCAACAACTTCTGTAACTAATACAATAACATTTCAAAGAGACGGTATGGGATTAAATCCCCAAATATATGCCTTCACACCCGGTACCTCAACCACAGTTGATGGAATATTTAAAATACTGGGAACCGATTATGTAACTATAGACGGAATTGATTTATATGAAAACAACTCGAATACCACTCCCACTATGCGCATGGAGTGGGGTTATGCGCTTGTTAAAGGGCAAGGCTCAACACCTTTTGACGGCTGCCAATATGTTACAATAAAGAATTGTAATATAAATTTGAATAAAGCCAATACTGCTTCTGTGGGAATTTATGTTGGTAATCATATTTATTCAATCACAACGTCACTTACCATCACGGCTGCAACTGACGCAACAAATAATTGCAAATTTTTTAACAATACAATTCAAAACGCATACACTGGTATAAGACTTGGCGGGTATGCAGCTTCTACCCCATATACTCTGTATGATCAAAATAACGAAGTGGGTGTTGACGGTGCTAATACAATAAGTAACTTTGGCGGCAGTTCTTCTCCCACTTATGGTCTTTATGCCATATACCAAGCAGGTTTAAAAGTTGCTAATAACAGCATAACCCTTGGTACAGGCACAACTACAACTGCTTATGGTATTTCTATTTCAACAGCTACTTCAGCTAATGTTGATATCTATAATAACACCGTTCAACTTGCCAGTTCTGCTACCACCACTACGTTGTACGGTATAAGCAATTCTGCCGGCGGTACGGCTGCTTCAAACACAATAAATATTTATAATAATACTGTTCAAAACAGTACCTATGCAACTGCTACTTCCGGTTCTTTTACTGCAATTGTAAATTCCGGCAGTGCAGCAACCGCAAATATTTATAGTAATATTGTTACAGGTAATTCATTTACCGGCACAGGTGCGTTCACCGGTATTGACGGCGGCGGACCGACTAATTTGAATATGTATTCAAATTATGTTTACAATAACCAAAAAACCGGTGCATCGGGAATTATGTACCTAACAAGAGGAAGTACCGCTATTGTTACATATCATTCAAATAATGTATACGATAATGGTTTTACTGCTTCTTCCGGTACCAGTTCATGTATAATCTATGGTTATTATAATTTAGGTTCCCTACGGTTGAAAATATTTATAACAACAATATTTATAATTTATCAGTTGCCGGAACTAATACCGGAACATCTTCGCTTCTGAATGGTATTCATACTAATACTACTTCAACAGCAACAAAATCTATTTACGGAAATAATATATACGCCTTCAGCGCTTTATCCGGCACCGTAAATGGCATTGCTCAATACTTGGGAACTAATGTTCAGATATATAAAAACAGAATTTATGATCTTACCAATAATACAACTGTTACTACAGCAGCTGTTATGAACGGTATTTTAATAGTTTCCGGTACGGTATATGCGTATAATAATCTTATGTCGGATCTTAAAACTCCTACTTCGGCAGGTACTGATGCTATACGCGGCATAAACATTACAAGTACAACAACTTCTTCTACAGTTGGGCTTTATTACAATACCATCTTCTTAACTGCTTCTTCAGTAGGGGCAAACTTTGGCACAACCGGTATTTTCCATACAACAAGCACAATAGCCACAACTGCTTCGCTTGATATGCGTAATAATATAGTAGCGAACAACTCAACAGCTAATGGAACCGGTTTGGTTGTTGCATTCCGCAGAAGTTCCGGTGCAGTTAATACACTTAATAACTATGCAAGCGCATCGAACAATAATGATTTTTATGCAGGCACACCAGGTGCTTCTAATCTTATTTATTCTGATGGAACAAGCACCGCACAAACAATGGACCTTTACAAAGCAGGTGCATTTACAGCCGGAACGATTACTCCGAGAGACGCAGCATCTTTTTCTGAGGAGCCAACATTTTTAAGTACAACCGGCAATGAAACAAACTACTTGCATATAAACACCGCAACACCAACACAGATAGAAAGTGGCGGTGCGCCTATTACTTCCCCCATTGCTGTAAGTGATGACTATGACGGTAATGCACGCAATGCCTCAACGCCCGATATAGGCGGTGATGAGTTTACTGGTACTCCCTTAGACCTAACAGCGCCTTCAATTTCTTATACTGCGCTTTCTAATACAGCCTCCACATCTGCAAGAACACTTACTGCAACTATTACAGATGCAACAGGCGTTCCAACAAGCGGCGCAGGGCTGCCTGTGCTTTATTGGAATATTAATGACGGCGGCTGGAACTCCGCAACAGCTTCCCATTCAGGCGGCAGCAGCTATCAATTCTCATTCGGCAGCGGCGTTGCGCTTAGCGATGTAGTTAAGTATTACGTTTGCGCGCAGGATGACGCAACGCCAAATATTGGTGCTTACCCAATTGCTGGCGCGGGAGGTTTCTCCTCCGACCCGCCGGCTGCGGGCACACCACCTACAACACCAAGCAGCTATACTATTATAGGTGCGGTAAGCGGCACAGTTACAGTTGGAACAGCCGGAGATTTTGCAACTTTAACAGGAGTAGGCGGACTGTTTGAAGCCATTAATAACAAAGTTGTTACCGGAAGTATTACTGCAAATATTATTACTGATATAACCGAAGACGGAACAAATGCATTAAATCAAACGGTTGAAGAAGCAATTTATACCATTACAATTCAGCCAAGCGAAGCCGCGAACAAAACCATTTCCGGTTCTTACGCAGGCGGTTTAATCCGTTTGAACGGCGCTGATGGTATTACTTTCGATGGTAGATTTAGCGGCAGCGGAAATTATTTAACAGTTTCCAATACTTCTACATCTGCAAACAGTGCAGCTTTTCAACTAATTAGTTTGGGTACCGGCGCCGGTGCTTCAAACAATACAATTAGAAACTGTAATATTGCTGCAGGGTCAAACAGTGTAACTTCTACATTTGGTATTTTTGTGGGTGGTGCTGCAATCTCAACCAGTGGAACGGGTAACGACAATGATAATGTTACCATCAGTTATAACACCATAGGCAAGGCACATTACGGCGTTTATGCCGCGGCAACTTCCGCAGGCGTTAATAACAATCTTGCTATTACGCATAACGAGATTGGTTCCTCAAACGCTGCCGAATATATATACAAATATGGTTTGTATATAGTGCAGGCAGATGGTGGAGACTTCTCCTCTAATCATATCTATAACATGTCATCAGCTACTGCTACACCTCATGGTATGTATATTGGCGCAGGTGTTATTAATTCTTCAATCAGCCGAAACGAGATAAATAATATTACTTATACAGGTTCTGGCGGTTCCGGCGGCAGGGGTATATACGTTAATACCGGTAATGCAGCTAGTAGTCTTACAATAGACAATAATATTATATACAATATCGGTGGTGATGGTTACCCATCGTACTCACTATCTTCCATGGTTGGAATATATATTGATGGAACAACAGGCGGGCTTAATATTTATTATAATACAATCAATATGTATGGTGATTTTGCCCGCAGTTCAGCCACATTAACAACGGCAATTCTTTTCAACTCTAGTACAATTACCAGCGTTGATTTAAGGAATAATATTTTCTCCAATTCTATGAATAATACAACGGTAACAACCGATAAGAATTATGCAATATATTCCTCTACCGTGGCTGGTAATTTTACAAATATAAATTACAATGACTATTATGTTTCCGGTGCTCAGGGAGTACTAGGGTATATAGCTTCTGCTGACAAAACAACACTTGGTGATTGGCAGACCGCAACCACTCAGGATGCTAACTCATTAGCGGCAGATCCGCAGTTTGTATCAGATACAAACCTACAACCATTTACCGGTTCATCCGTGCTTGCTGCAGGTACGCCTATTGCCGGTATTACGGTTGACATTGAAGGAACTACACGAAATGTTACTACTCCTTCAGTTGGCGCTTATGAAAGCGGTTTGGCGCCTGCTGCTGTTGATTGGTGTAATTTACAGCTTCCTGCAAGTGCTACAATAACTGAAGGGGAAACCGTTGCTGTTTATGCACGAGTTTATGAACCCGGCGTTACTGATGCAGCAGGGCAAGGTGCAGGTGTTGAATGCTGGATTGGATGGAATTCAATTAATTCAAATCCTAATACTTGGACAAACTGGACAGCAGCAACATATAATGTTGATGCAGGGAATAATGATGAATATATGGCTGCCATTGGGTCAGGCATAACAGCCGGCTCATATTATTATGCAAGCAGATTCAAAATTACCCGCGGAAAATACCAATACGGCGGCTACAGCGTTGGCGGCGGTAATTTTTGGGATGGTGCAGCTTTCGTTTCCGGTGCATTGACTGTTAATACATTTACTACAGCACCACCTTATGTTCAGTTCTTTGACGGAGTTACTGCGCCTGCATTACCTACAGGTTGGAAAGTAGAAGATACCAACTCAGACGTCCATTTTTGGAAGACAGCCGCATCAAATCCAAAATCAGCACCAAATGCTATGAAATATGATTTTAATTCAACAAACGCAGCTAATGATTGGTTTTTTAGTCCTGGTATTGAAATGATTTCAGGAACTACTTATGAGGTGTCTTTTTGGTATCGGGCAGAATTAGGAAGCTATCCTGAAAAACTTGAACTTAAATATGGTGCTGCTGCAAACTCGGCAGGCATGACGTCTTCAGCGATTTTCAGTAATACAAATATCATTAATACCACTTATTCAAAAGGATCGGGTACTATAACCGCACCCTCAACCGGTACCTTTTATATAGGATGGCATTGTTTTAGCGGTGCAGATCAGTATAATCTTTTTGTTGATGATGTATCTATCAGAACACATGTAATAGCACAATAGAAATGTCATAGATACGACTCGATAGAAATGTCAGTAAAACAGATAAATTAGGGCACCATAAAAATAATATAAGGAGCCCTTATAAAATGGAAGGCACACTGACAATGAGTCGAAAAGAAATAGA
>JAIOIM010000413.1 GCA_019912505.1 Ignavibacteriaceae bacterium | reverse complement strand
CAATAGTAGAGGGTAAACCTGTGTCAGTCCAGTCACCGGCAAAAAATAGATTTTTTATTTTTGTCTTCGAAACTGGACGCTGTAATATTATATCATTTGAGGAAACAAAAGTAGCCCTTTTTTCCTTTATTATTTTTGAATGTTTTATTTCATCTCTTTTTAGGGGAGTAAATTTTTCCAACTCTTTTATTGCCAATTCAAAAATTTTTTTTTTCTCCGTATCAGCAAGATAATCAGCATCACTAACCACAAGCGATATATAGCTGCCGTGATTAAATATCCAGTGAACAGGGGAATCAATAAGTCCATAAAATTTTTCGTTGAAAGGATTTTTCGTCAACCATAAATGAATAGAGACTATTGTGGAATATGTAAAATTTCTTTCCCCAATCAATTCAGCTAATCCTATTTTTTTGAGCGAGTAATGGGGCACTGCTGTAATGACAAAATCAAACTCTTTTATCAATCGCAGATTGGTTTTTAGTGAAATAACTTTATCATCATTTATAGTTATTTCTTCTGCCTTTTCAGATACAGATATTTTACCACCTCGGTTTTCAATAAATATCGCGGCACGTTTGCAATAAACCTCACTCAAACCAGACAGCGGGAGAACGATAGCGGCGGCTTTTGTTCCTCTGAAAAATATTTTTTTAACAATATCCGAAAATACTTTTGCCGATGCTTTTTCGATGCTTGTATTAAGTGCCCCGACTGTTAATATTTCCCAGAATGATTTTATTACTTTTTCACTTTGATGCTCTTGTTGAAGCCACTGCATCACTGTCATTTTCTTCAGAGTGTTCGAATCGTAAAAATATATTTTCAGAAAAAATTTTAGAAGGTTTAATCTTTCTGCAAATCTTATTGCTTTAAATTGCAAAAGAGCAATTAACAGATTGAGAGGATAAGGAGATGATGGCGCAATGAACGGAATAATCCGAAAATTTTCTTTTAAAAAATGAATACTTAATTGTTTTTGAGTTTCAACATCTTCAGAAGCGCCGATAAGAGAAAAAAAATTTAATGTTTCTCTGTAACAACCCATCATAATATGTTGACCGTTGTCGATAACATCACCGGTAGACTCTTCGGTAAAAGAGTAAGCTCTTCCGCCAAGTTTTGGGGATGCTTCAATTAATTCTACGTGGTATCCGCTTTTGGAAAGATAAACCGCGGCAGACAGTCCTGCAAATCCGCCGCCGACAACTACACATTTTTTCATCAATAAACTAAACTGTATTTAGCCCAAACACCAACTGCTATTCCAACTTTTTCAACTTTGTTTACTTCTATATTTTTCGAATAAACATCATAGTCGGCATCTTCTATCTTTTCAAGCATTTTGTAATAAATATGCTGCATCGCTCTTGCAGCAAACATTGAGGCTTTATCATCAAGATTTAGAGATTCGGTAGCTTTATCAAAATAATGCCTGGCACGTTCAGTTTCAAATTTCATCAACGAAGCGAAGTTAGGATTATATGTATTCTTTATTAAATCATCTTCGGAATAACCAAACTGTTTCAGTTCTTCCTGCGGCAGATAAATACGCCCTTTGTTCGCGTCCTTTTTTATGTCGCGCAAAATATTAGTTAGCTGAAGAGCTATACCGAGATTAACAGCAAATTCTTTTGCCGATTGATGTTTGTACCCGAATATTTCTATACACATCAATCCAACTGTTGATGCTACCCTGTAACAGTACAAACGCAAATCTTCAAATGAAGTATAACGCTTGCGCTGTAAATCCATTTCCATTCCTCTAACAAGCTCAAAGAAAGGTTCGAGAGGAATGTTAAACTGACCGATTGTTTTGCCAAGTTTATTCAAGAGTTGGTAGTCCGAGTGCCCGCCGATAGATTTTTCCAATTCAACGCGCCACTTGTGAAGTTTTTCATATTTCAAATCATCAGGTTCGTTACCCTCATCAACAATGTCATCGGTTTCTCTACAAAAAGCGTAAACGGTATTCATCGCATCCCGCTTTTCGGCAGGTAATAAATTAAAAGCATAATAAAAACTGCTTTTACTTTTTTTGGC
>JAIOIM010000412.1 GCA_019912505.1 Ignavibacteriaceae bacterium | reverse complement strand
GATGGAAGACTGCTCACATCAACAGAAAATGTATCGTTATTATTTTCAATTAAAAGTTTTCCTGTAATGCCGAATATTTTAATGTTTCTCTGCGAATTGGAAAAAGAAATTAAATTATTTACGGGATTAGGAAAGAAGTTTAATCGAGCTCTGCTGGTTAATTCTTCTGATTCGATAGTAGTAACGCCTTGTATCTCATCTTCCTGAAAATAGAGCGTCAAAATTACACGGGAAGAACTTATTTCATTAACATTAACCCAAACATACGATGCAATTTGTCCGTCAGGAGAAATAATAATATTTGAGTTTAAATCATACAAAGAAGTATCCGCAGCAGGCGATGTTGTTTCAGGTCCTATGATTAACAGCGGATTTTGGCTGGCAGCATTATAAATATATGCAACCGCAACACGATGCTCCCATTTATCAAAGTAATCTCCATCTGTTCTCTCCCATGAAACAACAAACTTATCGGGGTTAGCTTTGTCGATATCAATATTAGTCAGCCAGCCATTGGCGACTATACCGGAATCAGGCGTTCCCAAATTCAAAAGTTCAAATTGATCCATTGAAGGAAATTTTCTTGCCACCTTTATGTTAGTTGAACTATGAAAGTTTGTCTTTTGAAAAGCAACATAAACAATGCTATCGGCAATTGCCAGCGAAGGATCACCGCCAGGTGTAGGACCACTGTTAAGAAGATTCTGCGTGGGTGCCCAGGTTACTCCCCCATCGTAAGAAATTGTGAACACCAATCTATCCTTTGGTACAGGTACTGCCCACTCCTCTTCCCATGCCACCACAATAATATTCGAATCAGAGGCAATGGTAACATCCGAACTGGTTACCAAAACTCCCAAACCGGATTGTAGCGGACTGATGGAACTTTCACCAGAAGATCTAAACAATCTTGCAGTATGGTCACTAGCTACGGTGAAGCCAAAGTGAGGATTGAATGCTAAATCGGGAACTGTCATTGTTAGGTATTTTGGCGCACCACTCGGAATTGTGGCAAAAGAGGTGATGTTCCAGGTATAAGTTCCTGTTGAAAGTGGTGTTCCTGTACCATATTTAATTATCGATGAATCAGAAGAAATTACAAACCAGGATACATGAAGCTTACCCTGGCTCCATTGGATTGTGGGACTTTTGTAAGCTTCCGATATACCTGCCGTTGCCACAATTTGCGAATACCAAATGCCGCTCTCTCTTGTCATTACGGTTATTTGCTCTACACTGTCTACAAAAACCACATAAATATGCCCCTGGTTATCGTTAGCAAGAAAATGAGCGTTGTTTACTGCAAAATTCACATATGCTTGATAGGAACTACTTGTTCTAAACGAAGTCAGAACCAATGGTACCGACTGTGCGTTAAGAATTTCAGTAGTGGCAAGCAACAAATACAAACCGAAAAGAAAAAAGAAAATATTGTTTTTCATAATTTAGCCTTTTAGATTACTCAATTACTTAGGTATGTTAACAACCTCATAATTCTCCGGCAAAAATGGAAAAAAGTTCAAAAGATTCCCCACCTTTATTACAAAATAGCGATTTAATTTTTCATAAAAAATAACACCTTACCGAAATTATTTTTTAAGATTGTGCCGTTCTCTGAAAGAAAGCCGGTAATTATAATTTGAGGTGCATTGCGAGCTATTTTGTCAAAAATTGCATTTGTAATATAGTTTTCCAATTATTCTTCTTATTGTTTTTGTTCAAAAAAAGTGAGAATGTAGTTACCCATAACTTTAGGATATTGATACATTAATCCATGCCCTCCTTTATCCATTCTTATCAAAGTGGAATTTTGAATTGAATCAGAAATCATTTCAGAATTTTTCCATGGCACAACCTCATCCTCATCACCGGTTATCACCAAAGTAGGCATCTTCAATTTATTCAGATACTCCATTGAGCCGCCATTTGGTTTAAGCCAGCGTGCACAAATCGTATCTTGAATAATTATTGTTTTATAATTAACCGGTTCTTTTGCTTTAGAGAATGCTTTGAAA
>JAIOIM010000411.1 GCA_019912505.1 Ignavibacteriaceae bacterium | reverse complement strand
GTATTTCAGTTTCTTTTTCGCAGAGGAGAAATTTTACTAATACATCATCGGTTTTATCATTATTATAAAATATCATTTGAAGATTTGTACCCATTGGCGAAGCTTTAAAATTACTCCATACAAGATAAATTTTTTCGGGGTCTGCTTCAGCAACATTCATATCTTTTATGTCCATTAAGGCGAGCAAAGGAATGATGTAAGTATCGTGCCCAAAGCGTAAATCGGCGGAAACTTCTCCTTTATTAATTGCAGCATCGGCACAGTCTATAATATTTTTTAATAGCCCCTCTGCACTTTCCATAGCTGCTTTGCCGTTAACCACTGAAGGTCCCACGAGCGAATACATATAAATATTTGAATACTGCCAGATAGTAAAAATTTCATCATCAGTAAAAACATCCAGCATAGAAATTTTTAGATGATCGAGATTTGCCAAATTAATTGCGGCTGCAAAAACCTGATAAGCAAAATCTCTCTGATCTTTAACAAGTTCGTTTGCATAAACGGTATCTGTAAAAAGAGAGGCTATAAACCGAGTAGGATTAAAATGCGTTTTCATAAAATTGGAAATAATCATTTTAACTGTATCTCTTTTTATTTCCGCACTGTTATTTAAGTACCAATCTCTTTTAGTTGCTTCCATAATATTTTCTATTTTGGGATTTAGCTCGTTGAGCCGCTCATTATTGGAAGCCATACTAATAATGCAGCGAGGAACTTGAGTTGAACGGCTGTGAACAACTACATCATCTTTACCATTAAATATTTCAGGGAATGATTTAAACATTCGTTCTGCTATCTGTTTGTGTTCTTTAGCTCCCAATGGAGAAAGATCGCCGTACCGATCGGCAGCATCTTCGGCGGCTATTTTCATACGTTGCAACAGACTTTTACCCAACTCTGTTAATTTGCCCGTGCTGTCGGCGTTACTAAGTATTTTAATTGGGATAAGATGACAATCGGGGGAGATTACCCAACGTGAGCCGTGCCTTCCATAGTGCGAAATATAAAACGGCGTATAGCCTTCGGGTGCCGGGGTAGTAACCGAGTTCGTGAAAATGTAGGGTGAATATAAACCGCCTGCGAATCTCAAATCGCTTAAAAGCTCTTCCTTTGTGGTTTGAGCACTTAGCAGAATGTTGAATAAAATAAAAATAAGGGGGATATAAAATTGTAGT
>JAIOIM010000410.1 GCA_019912505.1 Ignavibacteriaceae bacterium | reverse complement strand
ATAATGGACCAACGCGCGGCTTCATGGTTGGGTTGAGCAGCAATGTTGGACGAAGGGCACCAAACGGCAACTTACAGGATGTGTTTTCACAAAAAAATAGTTTTGATTTTAAAACATCCCGCCCTCTCTGGGAAGGCGCGAAAATTGATTTGACCTGGAAAGTGGGCTGGTCGTTAAATAAAACGACTTCACTTCAATCCGATAAAGACGGTAATGTAACGGTGCAAAACCAAACTGCAAGCGGAACTTTGACCAGATCATTTTTATCGCTTCCGCCTACACTTGTTTTTAGCGTATTCAAAAGCGGTATAAAAAAAGTCAGCGAGTTGTACGACCCAGAATCGGAAGATCAGGCTGCAAATTTAAGCCAGGCTTTTACGGATGGATTTGAAACATTCCCCATTTTCGGCAGACTTGGTTTTCTAAAAGATTTGAGCAAATATATACCTCGCCCTAACTGGCGGTTGACGTGGGATGGTTTGGAGAAAATTTTCATTTTCAAAGCGGTTGCTAAAAAGGTTACACTCGACCACTCATACTCATCTGGTTATACGGAAGGTTGGCGTTTGAGTCCGGACGGTAAAAAGCAAATCCAGACACAAAAAATTGAATATGCTTTTTCACCGCTTGCCGGGTTTAACATAACATTCGGCGAATTGTGGGGCGGCAATATAATCGGCAGTATCAAATATGGCGTTCGTACTAACTATGATTTGGGTCTTTCAACAAAGAATATTACTGAAACATTTTCGAAAGACATCGGTGTTACGGCAGGGTTTTCAAAATCGGGTTTTGAAATTCCGCTATTCGGCGTCTCTTTAAAAAATGATATTGAGTTTAGTTTTTCCTACACAAGCTCGCAGAATTCCGAAATTATTTTTGATATGGATGACTTTAACGAAGAGGGTAAACCGCAAAACGGAACAACGCGTGTTACGCTTGAGCCGAGAGTGAAATATACAATAAGTTCTAAGGTTACACTTTCTATTTTTTATAGACGATCGAGTGTAACGCCCGAAGGCGCTTCCCGAATACCGCCAACTACAACCAACGAAGCCGGGTTGGATGTTCACATCGCAATACAGGGGAACTAATTTTTAGGCATGAATAAATAATTATAATTATTTGCGCCATTTTTCTGAATGGTTATTTGATACGAAAGTAAAGTAATATGAAAACATATAAGATATTATGGGTGGATGATGAAATTGAAATGCTTCGCTCTCACATTATTTTTTTGAGTGAAAAGGGATACGAAGTAGATACAGTAACAAACGGCGAAGACGCAATCAATTCTGTAAAAGAAAAAATTTATGATCTTATTTTTCTTGATGAAATGATGGCTGGGA
>JAIOIM010000409.1 GCA_019912505.1 Ignavibacteriaceae bacterium | reverse complement strand
ATATACGATAGTAAAAATACAAATTTTTTTAATAATTACCCATATCAACTAAGAATATACGGAAATAATATTTGTCTTTACTTCATTTTTGTTTTTAAAACGTCGGTTAATGCTTTTGTTTAAATTTTGCAATTCAAGCATAAGACTCATATTTTTCAAGCACCTTGTTAAAAGTAGTTCCCTGTTAAAACCATTGAGGCAGTTTGCAGGAAATATCAGTGTAAGAATTAACGCGATTTTTTTTAGCGAGTGGTGTTTTGTTGAATGGACTAGTAATGAGGTTTTATATTTATAGCACACTCGGTATTATTAAAACTTGAAACAAGCAGTTTTTATTTGCAGGATTAAATGGAAAAAAGACAATACGTATATCTCCTTTTTGTACTAATAATTTTTAGCCCTCCAGGTTTTGCCGGCGAGTATGAAAATTTTATCGCAAAAGGAAATGAATATTATAAAAAGTTTGAAAATCTTAATGCATTAAAACAGTACGAAAAAGCTTATGTGTTAATGCCAGACAATTACGAATCACTAACAAAACTTACCCGGGTTTACAACGATTACGGTGAGGAAATGACCGAAGCAGACGATGATAAGCAGGCAGAAATATACTTTAAAAAAGCCATGAACTTATCGGAAAAATTATTGACTAAATTTCCCGATAGTGCTTGCAGCTATACATATTGTGCTTTGTCGCTCGGCAATTACGCAATTTTCGTTGGCGGAAACGAAAAAATAAAGTTTGCTAACCAGATTGAACGGAATTGTAAAAAAGCCATCCAGCTAAACCCAAACGATTTTATCCCTTATATAATTCTTGGAATATATAATCGGGAACTTGCAAATCTTAGCTGGCTTGAGAGAATATTTGCAAATACTTTTTTTGGTAAAGTGCCCGATGGAAAATTTGAGGACGCGGAGAGATTATTTAAAAAAGCTTTAGAGATAAATAATAATTTAATTGTTGCACACTACCAGCTTTCAAAAATATACCGGCTAATCGGAAACAGGCAGTTGGAAATTGATTCCTTAAAAAAGGTATTGGAGATGCCTCTTCGGGATTTTAGGGATAAATATTCTAAGGCAAAAGCAGAGAAACGGCTTAGTAAACTCAATTAAATTTTTCGTAGTATAATATCGAGCATTCAATTTAAAATAAAACCTCACGTATTATCCGAATGTTGAGCAAATTTTGAAATATTATATTCATTTTTTGCTTGCCATCAAATTCCTGAGCCGGTATGTTTATAACATCGTCAATTAATTCCGCATCCTCCGGTACCGCATGCACAAGATGACGCCGGGGCTGTTTGTTTTGCTGATTTGCTATCGACAAAGCTGTATGTTCCATCGGCAGCGGAATTGAATGTAGAAAATAATTTTTTACTGTTTGCTGAATTACATTTCGGGCAGGTTACGTTTTCAATACTTTTTGCCGATTTATGAAGCACGTCATATTTTGCACCGCATTCGGTACAGCGATATTCAAATACTGGCATCTGTTTTCCTTGTTAAGCTAAAGTTATTTTTGGTTTAAGTATTATTTTTGTCTTTATCGAATTGGAGATAAGACAGGCGTTTTCTGATTTTTCAATTATCCGTTCTGCGCGTGCAATTTCTTTTTCTTCGGTTACAACAATCTGTGGCGTAAGTTCAATTTCACTTATCATAAACTTACCATCAACTCTTTCAAGCTTTCCGACGCCATCACATGTATAGCTTACAAAATTAAGTTTTGAGTTTTCGGCAATTGCAAGAAAAGTAGTCATCAAACAGATATTTGCCGAAGCGACAAAAAGATGTTCGGGCGACCAGGTATTCGGCACACCTTTGGGGAATTCTGGAGGAGTTGCAACTTTTATAGGAGGCATAGTTGGTTCGCTAAGTTCTCCGAGTCTTCCCTCTTCCCATTTTACAGTAGTATTATAATAGTGTATGGTTTCCATAAATTTCCTAAATATTATCGAGGTCTAAAATTTTTAATAATCTTTCGTGAGCGCCATCGGGCACTTCGGCGTTGTACATACGGTAAAAACTAATTGTTTTTTCAATCGAATTAAAATAATTTTTACAGTCGGTGCATCCGTCTAAATGTTCTTTTATAGCAATACATTTATCCGATTGCAGGTCCTCGCCAAGGCTGTCGCATATATGATGCATTACGCTTTTACAGTTTACTTTTCCTTCAATCATTTTCTTAACGCTCCGTCAGTTTCTTTTCTTAAAAAAGCCCTTGCTCTATGCAGGCGGGATTTAACTGCCGGCACGGAAAGCTCGGTTACTTTTCCTGTTTCTTCGGTCGAAAGCCCTTCAACATCACGAAGTAAAAATACAATTCTGTAATCGGGCGAAAGCTTATTTATTGCATTATCTAAAATGGTTTTTAACTCGGCATTTTCAATTGACTTGGTTGGGAGTGAATCCCAGTCGGCAACATATTTATCGTCAATAAATTCATCATCATTATCTAACTCGACAAAATAATGTTTGCGTTTTCTAAATTCCATTAAGCAGTGGTTCGTAACAATTCTATAAAGCCAGGTTGAGAGCTTAGAGTTGCCGTCAAATTGATGCAGTGATTTAATCATACTTAAAAAAGTTTCCTGCATAGTATTTTCGGCTTTTTCCTGGTTGCGGCAAATTTTAAAAGCAAAGTTATACACTGTTCTTTCATAATTCCGCACAAGTTCCGATAATGCTTTCCTGTCGCCTGCCTTGGCAAGCTTAATTAATTTTTCTTCATCCATCTGATGCACAAATTTGTTTATAG